>NZ_JAEMNZ010000006.1:0-260159 GCF_016461625.1 Devosia sp. MC532
AGGCTGTGGGTGAGATCGGGGCCATCTTTACCGATGCCAACTCTTGTTACGCACTCGCTTTCAAGCGCAATGGCGTGACCGTGCCACATTTGGAAACAAAGGCGCAAACCCACCTGATTGAGTCCTCTAATTCCTCAATCAGGGACAATCTTGCGCGGCTCAATCGGCGGACAAAGCGCGTCTCCAAAACAGTGCAGATGCTCGAGATTACGCTCAATCTGTTCTTCAACAGACACCTCATAAGGAGTCCCAAATGAACAGTCCCCCCGCTTGCGGGGGAGGGTTGGGGTGGGGTGATTGGGTTTGGCGAAAAGGCCCCTCACCCGGCGCTACGCGCCGACCTCTCCCCTAGGGGCGAGGTAAGAAAGCGTGCTCGGGGCGACTAACCCCTGATTGCAGAGGATCAAAAACATGGCGACGCTGGCGCTTTCGGTGGTTGGGCAGTTTGCGGGCGGGATGATTGGCGGGCCGATTGGAGCAACGATCGGGCGGGCGCTGGGGGCGGTGGCCGGGAGCGCGATTGACGCGGCGCTGTTTGGGCCCAAGGAAGAGACAGCTGACCGACCCATGTTCGACGTGCGCCTAGGCGGATCGAGCGAGGGCGGTGGGATAACCCGGCTTTATGGCTGGGGGCGGTTGGCGGGCAATATCATTTGGGCACGTGAGCTGCTGAGCCAGGTGACGGAGACCTCGGGCTCGAAAGGGTTCTCTCCGCCAACGCAGGCCGAAGAGGAAGTGTTCGCTAGTTTCGCCGTGGCCTTTTGCGAAGGGCCGGTGGCGCGGCTGGGGCGGATTTGGGCTGACGGACAATTGCTCGATACGCGCGGGCTGAACCTC
This sequence comes from Devosia sp. MC532, assembly GCF_016461625.1. Classification (NCBI taxonomy): domain Bacteria; kingdom Pseudomonadati; phylum Pseudomonadota; class Alphaproteobacteria; order Hyphomicrobiales; family Devosiaceae; genus Devosia; species Devosia sp. MC532. Next base: position 838 of record NZ_JAEMNZ010000006.1, read on the forward strand.
AGGTTCTACGCTGGCGATGAAACGCAAATGCCCGATAGTCTGATTGAGGCGGTGCAGGGGGCAGGCAATGCGCCAGCGTATCGGGGGCTTTGCTATCTCGTCGTTGAAAACCTGCCGCTGAGCCTCTTTGGGAATCGGATCCCACAGCTGTCGGCGGAGCTGTGCCGCGTTGTGGGCGACCTCGAACCCAATATCAGAGCCATCACTGTTATCCCGGGCGCGACCGAATTTGGCTACGACCCGGTGCCGCGTGTTCGCGTGACAGGGTTGGGGAGCGGGGTGAGCGAGAACGCTCATCAGCTGGCAGGGGTCAGTGATTGGACGGTATCGATTGATGAGCTGGTGGCGCTGTGTCCGAACCTTGAAAATGTGGCGCTTGTGGTCTCGTGGTTTGGCGATGATCTGCGGTGTGGGCACTGCTCAATCGGGCCGCGTGTCGAGGGAGCAACACGCACTATTGCCGGAACGAGTTGGTCGGTTGCAGGGCTAGAGCGCCATGAGGTGCCGGTGGTGTCGAGCCATGGTGGTGGCCCTGCCTATGGCGGCACACCATCGGACAATGCGGTGATCGCGGCGATTGCGGACCTCAAGGCGCGGGGGCTGAAGGTGACGCTCTATCCGTTCATTCTGATGGATATTCCGAGCGGGAATGGCAAGCCGGATCCTTATGGTTGGGGCGAGCAGGCCAGTTACCCGTGGCGCGGGCGCGTGACCTGTCACCCGGCGCTTTGGCAGCCGGAGACGGCGAATGGCACTGCCGATGCTGATGCTCAGGTCGCGGCCTTTGTGCCGGGTTATCGCGCGCAGATTTTGCATTATGCTCGGATGGCAAAGGACCACGGCGTCGATGCACTGCTGATCGGCTCCGAGCTTGTGGGGCTGACGGGGGTGCAGGGAGCGGCGGGGGACTTCCCGTTTGTCGATGCGCTGGTGATGCTCGCTGAGGACGTGCGGGCGATTGTTGGGTCATCGGTGAAGCTGACTTATGCCGCGGACTGGTCCGAGTATTCTGGTGTGCAGCGCGATGGGGGGAAGATTTTTCACCTCGATCCGCTGTGGGCCAGTGACGACATCGATGCCATCGGGATCGATTGTTATTTTCCGCTCAGTGATTGGCGCGATGAGGAGGGACAGGCTGACGCCGCCCATGCGCGTACGGGATATGAGCTGGATTATCTTAGGGGCAATCTGGTCGGTGGTGAGGGCTATGACTGGTATTACGCCAGTGAAGCGGATCGGCGCGCGCAGGTGCGGAGCCCGATTAGCGACGGGGCGCATTTTGAGCACTGGATTTGGCGCTACAAAGACATCGCAGCGTTCTGGGGTGAAGAGCATTTTGACCGCCCAAGTGGGGTGCGCGCAGAAACGCCGACCGCTTGGGTGTCTGGCTCAAAGCCTATTTGGCTGACGGAAGTTGGGTGTGGGGCGGTCGACAAAGGCGCCAACCAACCCAATATTTTTGGCGACGAAAAGAGCGCGGAAGACGGGCGGCCTTATTTTTCGACGGGTGTGCCGGATGGTCTGATCCAGCGTCAATTGCTGCGCGCTCATTTCGCTCACTGGGACGATGCCGCAATGAACCCTGCGGGCATGGTGGCGCTGGACCGGATCTACTGTTGGACCTGGGATGCGCGGCCCTATCCAAGCTTTCCCAATCTCACCACTGTGTGGGCGGATGGCGACAATCATCGCACCGGGCATTGGCTGACAGGCCGCTTGGGTGCGCTATCGAATGAGGAGATGATGGCCGCCATTGCGCAGGATTTTGACTGTGCAGTTGCGGGCGTGGCCGCTGCGCCGCTGATCGCCGGGCTAGAGGTGGGTGCCCCCATGACGGCGCGTGGGGCGCTGGAACCCGTGCTCGATATGACGGGACAATCGCTGGTGGCGCGCAATGGGGCGGTGGTTGGGACAATCGCTCGGGGTCCCGCTCAGTTGACTATTGCGCTTGATGATTTGGTCGATAAGGAGCGCGCAGCGGTTCTGTCGCGGAGGCGCGGGCAAGCCGAGGAAAAGGCTGATCTGCTGAGTCTGGGCCATTTTGATCGGGATAAGGACTATCTGGCTGCGACCGCGACGGCGGTTCGCCCCGGCACTGGTCCGCTAGTGTCGATGCGCTTTCCGGTGACCTTGGATAGTGCTTCGGCACGGCAGGCCAGCGAGCATTTGCTGAATGTGCGGGGGGCCGCGGGCGACCAGATTGAATTTGCTCTGCCACCAAATGCCTTGGCGCTGGAGCCGGGCGATATTGTCGGGATCGAAGGCCTATCGGAAGGCCCGTTTGAGATTAGCGAAATCCGAGACGGTGCCGTTCGCAAAATTACCGCCAAGGCTCTGGCGCGGGGGGACGCGGTGGCGGTGGGCGTTGAGGTCTCACGGTCACGCGCGACACCGCCCCAACCCGATGTGACCCCGCACTTTGTTCTTGCGGAGCTATCACCGTCACCAGAGGATCCGTTGCGCTCGCGCATTGCTGTGGCGGCATTTGCCCGCCCCTGGCCGGGCAGCATTCGCATCACAGACGCGGTGACAGGCGCCGCGCTAGGACAGCTCAATCGGCCATCTGTGCTTGGCGCTTTGGCCGAGCCTTTAGGCGTGGGCGATCACGGCACTTGGGACGAAGACCACAGCCTCGATGTTCAACTGCTGTCTGGGCATTTGACGAGCGCCTCAGAAGCGGCGGTGTTGGCCGGGAGCAATCGGCTTGCCGTACAAACCAATGCCGGAACTTGGGAGATCGTCGGGTTTTGTGAGGCCGAGTTGGTGTCGCCTAACCGCTATGTATTGAGCAAGCTATGGCGAGGGGCCGGGGGAACAGATTGGGCTATCGGCCCGACGGATGCAGGCAATACGGTAATGCTGATCGATGATCGCCCGCTGATTTTGCCGGTGGATGCCTACCGCCTCGGCACAGAGATCGAACTGCGGTGTTACGCCGGGCCGACAGATATGACCGGCATGGCCTTGAGCATTGCGCCAGACCCTGCGCCGGTTTTGCCTTTGGCACCCGGACGTCTCGCGGCAGAGCGGGAGCCCAATGACGACATCATCTTCACTTGGAAACGACGCAGTCGAGCGGTTGGGGATGGATGGAGCGGGGCGAACCCGCCGCTGGAATACATCCCGGAAGCCTATGAGCTGAGCGTGGTGTCGAGTGGCATTGAGGTGCGTCGCTTTGCGGTGAGCACAGCCTCAGTTGTCTATTCTAAGGCACATCAGATCGCTGATTTCGGGGGCCTCGCCAGCAGTTTTACTTGGCGTGTCGTACAGGTGAGCCCGCTGCTTGGCGCCGGGCACAAAGCGGAGGCAGTGTTTGATGACTGAACGATTTGAGCGCTGCCTAGCGCATGTTCTGGCCCACGAGGGATGCTATGTTGATCACCCGCTCGATCCGGGTGGTGCGACCAACAGGGGCATAACGCGAAAAGCTCTCGCGCAATGGCGGGGCGTGGTGCCATTCACCCAATTGTCAAAATCGGCGGTGCGGGCGCTGACACGCGCTGAGGCTGCGGCGATTTATGAGGCAAACTATTGGCGCGTTTGTCGTGCTGGAGAAATGCCCGCCGGTGTTGATCTGGCCGTGTTTGACTATGCGGTTAATTCCGGTCCGAACCGCGCAATCAAGGCTTTGCAAGTCTGTCTCGGTGTACCGGCTGACGGCAAGATTGGCCCGGTGACGCTGGGCGCTTTGGCGCGTGCCCGGCCAAGGCTGCTCATCAATGCCTTGTGTGATCAGCGCATGGGCTTTCTCGGAAAACTCGGAACGTTTGTCACTTTCGGTAAAGGGTGGACGCGCCGGGTGAGTTCGGTCCGCACGGCCGCTCTTGGCATGGCGGGCGATATCCAGACGTCAACGCAACTGGAGGGATTTCCAATGTTGGACGGCTACAAAACCTATATTGTGTCTGCGATCATGTTGCTGGTGGGACTGGCGCAGCTTTTGGGCATTGATCTGCCCGCCTTTGACCAAGCGTCAGCGGGGAACTTGATCATCGAGGCTTTGGCCTTTGTGTTCCTACGCAAAAGCGTGAAGGGGGTGTTGGCACAGAGCTAGCGCCTTGTCATTGCATCTGCGCTGAATGATACTTGTCGCGTCGCCCGTGAAGGGTGGCGCGCTTTTTCCTTACGCCCATACAGTTTGTTTCGTTTGATTGCCTCATTCAGGTCCCATTCAGCAAACTGCTTGTATTGATGGTTTCATGAAACCGAACCTGAACATTTTCGCTGTCGCCGCGGCCCTCGTTATGGCTCTGTTCGTCACTTTTGGGACGACGGAGGGTGCTGTGGCCCAGAGCTGCCTCGATAAGCGCCAGATACAAGAGGCGGTCTCCTCGGGGCAGATCAAGTCTCTCGATGCCGTCTTGGCTTCGGGTGGCGTCGACGCGAGCGCGGACATTTTGAATGTGCAGGTGTGTGATGAAGGTGGGCGCATGGTCTATGTGATCGCTGTTCTCACCTCAGACGGTCAGGCCAAAAATTTGGTATTGAGCGCGCAGTAAGTCATTTCTATCGGGGTCAATGGATGCGCATTCTGGTTGTCGAAGATGACGTCAATCTCAACCGCCAACTCAAAGAATCCTTGCTGGAAGCTGGCTACGCGGTGGATGTCGCGTTTGACGGCGAAGAGGGGCACTTTCTCGGTGACACCGAACCTTATGATGCTGTGATCCTCGACATTGGCCTGCCGCAAATGGACGGGCTTTCGGTGCTCGAAGCGTGGCGTCGCGCCGGCCGGGTAATGCCGGTGCTGTTGCTCACGGCACGCGATCGGTGGAGCGACAAGGTTCAAGGTATTGATGCTGGCGCTGACGACTACGTCGCCAAACCCTTCCATATGGAAGAAGTGCTGGCGCGCGTGCGCGCCCTCGTCCGGCGCGCGGCGGGTCACGCGAGCAATGAAATTTCCTGCGGTCCGGTACGCCTAGATGTGAAATCGGGCAAGGTTACAGTTGATGGTAGCGCCATCAAACTCACCAGTCATGAGCTGCGCGTTCTGAGCTATTTGATGCACCATAAGGACAAGGTCATCTCGCGCACTGAACTCACCGAGCACCTTTATGATCAAGACTTTGATCGCGACAGCAACACTATCGAAGTGTTCGTTGGTCGGTTGCGCAAGAAGCTGCCGGAAGATTGCATTCAGACCGTGCGCGGGCTCGGTTACAAAATCGTCGGCGATGGCGCCGCGTGAGGTCGACTCGTGCTGCGTAAAGGCTCCATAGCGGCCTCGCTGTTCATCTTCTCCGCTATCTGGCTTGTGGTGGCGCTCGTCGCCACAGGCTTTCTGCTGGGCGAGCTCTATTCGCGCTCACAAGACCGCACGCTTGCAGAGCAGGTCGACTTCAACGTCGAAGGTCTTACGGCGGCTCTGCTCGAAGCCGGTGATCCAAGTGACCTTGGCATTGCGCTTGCCGATCCGCGTTTCGGCCGACCACGGTCTGGCTGGTATTGGATCATTCGGAACGATGAGGGGGAGCTGGTCAACCTCTCTGACTCCGTTGTCGGTATCGACCTGCCAGAGCTTTCAAACCCGCTCGACATCATGGGACGCCGCAGCGCCGTGGTGGAAGATGCATTTGGCACCAAGCTGAGGGTGATTGAGCGCGCTGTGTACCTCAATCAAGAGCGGTATTTTATTGCGGTCTCAGGCAATCTGACCCAGATTCTCGAACAGGTGGGAATTTTCCGCTACCAAGCGTTTATCGTGCTGGGGGCGGTCGGGGCCATGCTGGCGATAATGAGTGCGGTGATCGCGCGTTTTGCACTGCGACCAATCTCTCGACTGAGCGAAGCGGTAGAGGCGGTACGCGAGGGGGATAGTCCAGAAATTTCAGGGACCTATCCCGTTGAAATTGCCCCTTTGGCAGAAGAGGTCAATGCGCTGCTCCGGTCGAATACGCAGATTATCGAGCGGGCGCGCAGCCAAGTGGGCAATCTTGCCCACGGACTAAAAACCCCCATTGCCGTGCTGCGCAATGAGGCAGGGAGCGACAAGAGCCCCCTAGCGCAAGTTGTGACGGCCGAGATCGAAAAGATGGGTACGATGGTCTCGACCTATCTCGATCGCGCACGCTTAGCGGCGCGCACCTCCGTCGTTGGCAAAAAGTCAGATGCGAAGTTGGCATTGGAGCGGCTGTGTCGCGTGATGGATAAGATCCATCGCGACACGACGGTGACGCTCGATCCCATTGATCCAAAACTCCCCTGGTTCCGGGGCGATGAGCAGGACTTTGAGGAGATGGCGGGCAATCTCATCGACAATGCTTGCAAGTGGTCGAACGGCGAAGTGCTGGTGAAATTTCTCGCCGAGCGAAAAGACCGCACAATCCAGTTGCTCCTGACCATTGATGACAATGGTCCAGGACTGTCTGCCGAGGAGGCAGAGAAAGTTTTGCGTCGTGGCGTGCGTTTAGACGAAAAGACTCCCGGGAGTGGCCTCGGGCTGGATATCGTCAAAGAGCTTGTCGACGTGTATGGTGGCAGCTTGGACTTGAAGCGATCAACATTAGGCGGGCTCTTGGTGGAACTCCGGCTGCCCTCCGCGCGTCTAGGAAGTGTGACACGGCAAAATGCCGGGTGACGCACTTTCGCCGCAATAGGCCAACAAGTACCGACAGAATGACCGTGAGGGCTAGTTTGAATATGAATCGCACCGCTTTAATTGCCGCTCCGCTGTTGGCCTTGGCCCTTGCGGGCTGTTCGAGCACTGGCAATGCGCCCCAGCAGGTTTATCAAGCGCCGGTCGCACAGGCGCCGGTCGTGATGCAGCCGATGGTGCCTGCTGCCGCACAGGTCGTGCAGACAGCACGCCTGACAACCTCCATCGCCAACGGCTTCGTTGACCCGGCAGCAGTCAGCCTGATGACCGCCAAGGATTCCAGTGAAGCCAATAGCGCACAGTTCTATGCGCTGCAGTTTGGCCGTCCGGGCGCACCGCGTCAGTGGGCTGGTGATCGTGGCACTACTGGCTCGGTTGCCGTTGGCCCTTACGTGCGTGTCAACAATCTCGATTGCCGCGATTTCACACATACTGTGAAGATCAACGGCGCTGAATATGTGAAAAAAGGCACGGCCTGCCGCGAGGGTACTGGCAACTGGAACGTGGTCCAGAGCGCAGCTTGATCCATATTTGGGTCAAGAAAGAAAAAGTTTATTTACCATCGCCATTTAGGTTTGGGGTTAGGACTATCCCAAACCTGAAGTGTCAATGAGCCAGACCGCCCCAAAAACTGACGTACCAGCGTCTGTGCCGAGCCGTTCCTCTAGCCGCGTCTCGGCCCGCTCTAAGCCTTTTTGTGGGCTAATTGATCCAATCCTCGTTGAAGAGCCAGTGCTCTACTCATTCTCAGGTTCGATTAGCCGCGACGCGGCCGACGCAGCTTGGACTTGGGTCCTGCGTGACCTGTCCAGTGACATTGTTTCAGCTGCCGCGGTCGAAAAGGGCACTTTACGGTCTGGTGACCTGGCTCCCGCAATTCCCGAAATTCTCCAGCGTATGCGCGCAGCGCTAGACGAGGTTGATGGCGATATTGAGCGCCTCCATCGTTTCCGCGCGCAATACGGTCGCGACAAAGCACGCGAAGAAATTGAAGTCGTCATGTCGGCGCTCCGCGCTCGCTCGCTTTTGCCAAAGGCGCAGGCGTTCGGGAAGGCGATCAATGCCATCAACGACGACGCTGCAATGGCGACTGCCATTCAATCCATGCCTCTCAAGGATGCGCATCTGGCGGCCCTGATGTTCCAGGCGGCATTGGGGCATGTGTCGAACCCCTCGCGCATGATTACGGCCATGCTCAAGATCTGTGGTAAGAACACGGATGACGCTGTAGCGCGCTATGGGTTTAACCCGATTGTGGAAGCCTTCTTGGCACATGCGCAGAACCAGCTTCAGTATCTGCGGATGAGCGGTCCTTTTGCGGACGTCGATATGGTTTGTCGTGGGCTGGATCGCTACCATCGCTTGGTGCGTGCGCTGACCGGCAATATTGAGTTCACCCGCGGTAGCTCGGCCACGAAGGTTCTGGCGGCACTAACCAAATCTGTCTCTGATCGGGTTGAGCCTCGCCTCAAGGAAGTTGTGCCAGATCTCAATCAGGCGCTGCGCAAGCCCCGCGAGGGCGTTGACCGTTTGGACAACGACAAGATTTTGAGCGCCATTAGCGGCATGTATCTGCTGGCTGCTGTGCGCGATAGCCGCGAGTCACTGGCGCTCAATGCTGTGTATGACCAAGCGTGGACCCAATCTGCGCAGGCATTAGAAATTCACATTCAGCGTTGCCTCGACGCCGCTCGCCAGAATCCAAGTGATACTGTGAACGGCGCTCGACTGGATGCGGCAATCCAGATGGCGGAAATTCGTTTCAACGCTGAATATGCCGAAACTCTGCGTCGGGCTCGCGCTGCTGCCGAACGTCGTGGCTAATCGGTAATGCTTTCGATCCGGGCAGCGATCGTGCTGCCCTGGTCTCGAATAGAGACGGGGAGCGCTGCTTGGAAGGCCTCCGCCGTCAACAGCGCAATTGGTCCTTCAGGATTGTGGCGCAGCACCACGCCAATCGCCTTGTCCGCCTCGCGGCTGTCCGAGTTACGGAAGATCAGCGATCCGCCCGAAACCATCCGCTGATCGGCGATAAAGAGTTTCACCACCTTCGCTTGCTCCCCATAACGCCCCGATAGATAGGTCGGCACATCCGTTTTCGGCGCCGCGTCTACTGTCGGTTCGACGTGGGTCTTCATGCCTAAGGGCGGCGACGGGGTGCGCTCCGCTGCGATGGTGCTGGTCATCGTGACTGGTATCCAGCCAAGGCAAGTCGCTGCCGTAATATCGTTGAGGGACAGCGCTACGGCCATTTCGGATATTGCGGGCAACGGGTCGGCTGCATTCGGGACGGACTGTGGTCGAGCGAGATAGGACGTGCTGGCATCCAAATAGCTTGGCGCGGTCGCTAGCGTTCGTGCGATGGCCAGTGGCGCATCGGGTGTTTCATAGAGCGGGTCTATCAAGACCTCTTCAATTTGCTTTCTGGGGCTTCCGAAGAGAAGATCAATCGCATCAGCCCCGCTCTGGATACAGGCGGTCCGCGTTTGATATCCGGCGACGCTTCCGGCGAGGGCAATGCCCTCTAGCGAACCGATAACCTCAAGGCAGTGATTTTTGCTGTTCCAATGGCTCTTCCCTCCCGCCATATGCCAAAGGTCCAGATTGGCCTGCCACCCGCCGTTTACAATCAATCGTGACGTCGTGACAGGTTCTTGGTTCGCACTGTCGAAGTGCACATGCAAAGTTGAGCCCGTGAAGCGCGCATGTTCGACGTAACTCGATGGCACCTGAACCAAGCCGTAAGCACGGCTGAACTCGATATAGCGTGAAGCCGGATTGGGGCGAGTATCTAAAACTCGATTGACGGCAATGCCCGCTTCTCTTGCCTTCACGGCAAGGCGGTAGGACGTGTTTGTGCTGGTCGCAAACAGCGCTGAGCGGCCCGGCCAGATGCCGAAGCGGGTCGCAAGCTCATAAGCTTCGAGTGAACCAATGACGCCAGGTAACCGATTGCCTGAAAAGAGCGGGAGCCGCTCGAGGGAGCCAGTGGCAATGACCAAATGCGGGGCCGCGATGTCGACTAGTTTGCTGGTGACACCATCCACATGCGTCTCAATGCTATGCACCCGCACCATGCCTTGCCGGATAGCAATTGCCTTCCTGTTGAGCAGGACCCGAATATTGTGGTTGGTAGTGACAGTCTGGCTGAGACGCAGCATGGCGGCTTCAGCGCTGTCTTCGCCCTCTTGAGCGCCGAACAGGCCCGAATGTCCTCTTAGAGCTTGATCCGCCTCAATCAAAATAACGGACAAGTTCTGGCGCGATGCCGCTAGCGCGGCCGCCATCCCCGCAACACCGCCCCCGACAACCACCACATCAGCGCCTAGGTGTTCGGCCGCAGCCGCGTTGCGCCACGGCTGAATTTGGCGAAGGCCATCGAGAGCGAGGCCGAGCGTCTGGCCGCCTTGAAAAAGCATCCTGAGGCCGCCAACAGAGGGCTTGGGGGCAGTGACATAACTCGCTCCCCATGTGATCGGCGTACGCGCCATGGGTAATGCTGCGGGTACATCGCCGAGCGCGTCGACAGAATAAATGTGAGGCAATGCTCGCGCTGCAAGACCGATAGGAAAGCGAGAATGCAGGCCTAAGCTGATGATGCCCGACGCGACGAGCGCAGAGTAAACAGTATCGCCAGCGTAGCCCGAGTACATGCGCCCGTTTAGCCGGAAACTTAAAGGTCGTGACCGATCAATCCATTGACCTGAAAAGCCGCTTGCACTGTCGGCGGGAAGCCGGGCGGGAGTTCGGTTCATGACGAGCTCGCTATGCGTGTCGGAACAGCTTCTGATGGCGATTTGTTCGTACGTGTGACCAAGCGCTCCGCAAAATATGCAGCTTCAGTCTCCGTTGGGACGCCCCCGATCCAACGCGCCAGGGCTGGCACCAAAAAGCTCGCATATGGTTCCGCCGACAACACCACGTCTGCGCCCAAACCGATCCCCACACGCCCAAACGCAGGCAGGCCGTCTGTCGTTAGGAGACGGGTGAACTGGCGTTGCCCGACGATTTCACCGCCGCCAATGGTCTCCAGCAGCCGCTCAGCATCGGCATAAGCGAGGGTCGTATCGCCGACAGCAATCAGGCTCACGCCGCCCCCGGACAGGCTCACGAGGGACGACCCGCTGTCGATGTCAAAGACCATGGGCGCTACCAGTGGCCGATTGGGTGCAATGAGAAGGCTAGAATAGATTTGTCGACGGACAACGCGCGGCCACTGAGGCAGAGGTAGGTGATCGACTAACGCTTGGTCATCCAAGAAAATTGTCTGCCGAAACGCGAGTGTTTCGTCTCCGATGCTTAATGTCGAAGACCCGTCCTTGAGCAGTTTTAGGCCCTGGCTTGTCGCGCGAAGAACGCCGAGGTCATCCAGCCATCGGTTCAAATGAGGCTCAACCCCAATGAGATCGAGGTGGACTTGGTCAGCGAAAGAAAAACCGATGCTATCGCTCGGCAACAGGTGAGGGCCGGTCACCTGCGCTGTGTGGCCGTGTAGGGTCGCCATCGTTCGGATGTGAGAGAGGGTCTCTCTGGACACTTGGTTTTGAGCTAAACACAAGGCGTTGCCGCGCCGAATAGCGGCTTTTGCGCCTATTCGACCCAAGAGTTTGAGTGTTTCTGGAATGGTCTGTTCGAGCAAGCTCCAATGCTCGGGCCGCGTTAGAGGGGCAAACGAGCTGCAGCTGAACTGTGGCAGCCTGAAGCGCACCTGATTATCTCCCAGCAGAACACAACGTCGTTTGTGATCACGCGTCAGGAGCGCGGCGAGGAGCTTAGTAGCCGGGCTATTTCCAATGATAGCAAAGTCATAGAGTTTATTGCTCATTTGGGATCGCTGCTATGGCCTGACCATCCTGTGGCAAAGCGTCCCCATTTTTGAGCAGGCAACGGGTGGCATTTCGCCATATTCGGACTATACATGCAAACCCATTGCCGACCGTGGCAGACGAGCGTTTAGGCCCCATGATTTTCTGGTTTATTGCCATCGCCATTACAGCCGCAGCCTGCGTTGCTTTAGTCTATGCGGGCGCTGGCAGAATGGTCAATTCATCAACTGCGCAAACGCCCGAGGCGACAGATCAATTCCGAGCATTGCTTGACGGCATTGATGCTGACCTTGCGAGCGGCAAGCTCGACGAGGAGCAGGCGCGTGCCGCTAAGGGCGAATTGGCCAGGGAAATGCTTCGGGCCCGCAAGGATACTCGCCTTCGTTTGAGTGGCGAACTGGGGCGTGCGCCAGTCATCGTAGGCGCCGTGGCCGTTGCCGTGATCGCTTTTGGTATCTATGGGTTTCTCGGTCGTCCCGACTTGCCGGCAAACCCACTAGCGGATCGGCAGGACGTTGCTGCGCAGTCGATCGATCTCGATGCTGCAATCGCGAGCATCGAAGAACGCCTGAAGCAAACACCGGACGATGTGCGCGGTTGGGCCGTCATTGGCCCTGCGTATATGCAGTTGGGTCGGTTTGATGATGCCGCCAATGCTTTCCGTACGCTGATGGATCTGAGCGGCGAAACGCCTGAGCTTCTGACCGCCTATGCCGAAGCACGCTTGTCTGGGCCGACGGGTGCAGGCGCGGAAGACGCAATTGCTGCTCTGCAAAAGGCCGCTGAAGACCCAACCCATGCCCGCTCGCGTCTTTATCTGGCGGCTGAAGCGATGCGTGTTGAAGATTATCGCGAAGCAGAGCGCTTGTGGAGCGCCGCGATTGCTTTGGCTGAAGGCACGGAGCCTTGGCTCGCCGCCGCTCGTCAGGGCCTCGTCGTCGCGCAGAATGACGGCGTCGACAACACGCTCGAGCAGCAAAATGAAATGATCGCCGCAATGGTCGGTGGCCTGTCTGAACGCCTCTATGCGTCCGGCGGCACGATCGAAGAATGGCAACAACTGGTTCAGTCTTACATTGTGCTGGACGACTTGGATAACGCGCAGCGCGCTTACGATGCTGCCGTTGTCGCCTATCCGCTGACCTTTGATCGCGGTGAACTTGACTCTCTGGCGCTAGGCGCCGGTCTTAAATTGAATGGAGGCACGCGATGACCATGCAGGCTCCCGCCCGTCGCAAGGGCATGACCCGTAAGCAGAAGCGTATTGCTGTTATTGCTGGCTTGGCTGTTGTCTTAGCTTTGGCGACCACTTTGGTTTTGACCGCGCTGCGCGACCAGATCGTGTTCTTCTATACGCCTGCCGACATCTCAACCAAGGAAGTGGCTGTTGGACAGCCAATCCGTCTCGGTGGCATGGTTCAGGACAAGAGCTGGGTTCGCAACGGTCAGGACAATATTTTCATCATCGAAGATGGTGCTGATCAGATCACGGCCAAGTTCGTCGGCATTTTGCCTGACCTCTTCCGCGATGGTCAGGGTGTCGTTGCCGAAGGCAGCATCCAGCCAGACGGTAGTTTCCTTGCGACCAACGTTCTCGCCAAGCATGATGAGAATTATGTCCCGCGTGAAGTCGTTGAAGCCCTCAAAGAAAAGGGCGAGTGGTACCCAGAGGCGACCGAATGAACATCGAATTAGGTCACTTCGCGCTTATTCTTGCCTTTGCACTGGCCTGCGTTAGTGCCGTTGGTGGCCTGACTCTTTGGCGACGCGGTGATCGCCTCGCCGCCGTTCTGAGCCAAGCGGCGATTTTCCAGCTTGTGCTGGTCGCTGTGGCATTTGCCACAATCGTTCAGGCTTTCATGGAGTCGGACTTTAGTCTGGCGCTGGCCGCGAATAACTCGCACTCCCTCAAGCCTCTGATTTACAAAATCTCGGGCGTTTGGGGCAATCACGAAGGCTCCATGGTTCTCTGGGTCCTGATCCTTGTGCTCTTTGGTGCAATGATCGCTGCGTTTGGCCGCAATTTGCCAAGCGATCTGAAGAACCTGGTTCTCGGTTCGCAAAGCATGTTGACCGCGGCATTCGCCGGTTTCACGATTTTTACCTCAAACCCATTTGAACGCATGAACCCGGCTCCTCTTGAGGGGGTCGGGCTCAACCCTGTGCTGCAAGACATCGGCTTGGCTATTCACCCGCCGCTGCTGTATCTGGGCTATGTGGGTTTTTCGATCTGCTTCAGCTTTGCCATCGCGGCCCTGATTTCGGGTCGTATCGATCAGGCTTGGGCGCGCTGGGTGCGTCCTTGGACCATGCTGAGCTGGACTTTCCTGACCCTCGGCATCGCAATGGGGTCTTACTGGGCTTATTACGAACTGGGTTGGGGCGGCTGGTGGTTCTGGGACCCGGTTGAAAACACAAGCTTTATGCCATGGCTCTCGGGTACGGCATTGCTGCACTCGGCCCTGGTCATGGAGAAGCGCAACGCGCTCAAGATATGGACAATTCTTCTGTCCATCATCACCTTCTCGCTGTCGCTCCTCGGTACCTTCCTCGTCCGCTCCGGTATTCTAACGTCGGTTCATACCTTCGCATCCGACCCGACCCGCGGCATGGTCATCCTTGCCATTCTGGCGGTGCTTATCGGCGCGGCATTTGTTTTGTTTGCAGTGCGCGCGCCAGCGTTGCGTCAGGGTGGCCTGTTCCACCCCATCAGCCGCGAAGGGGCGTTGATCCTCAACAATCTCTTCCTCGCGACCGCAACGGGCGCAATTCTGGTCGGTACACTCTATCCAATGCTGCTCGACGCTTTGGTCGGCACAACCATCTCTGTCGGTGCGCCATTCTTTAACGTCAGCTTTGGCGCTCTGATGGTTCCGCTGCTCATCCTGCTGCCTTTCGGTCCTTTGTTGGCGTGGAAGCGTGCGGATATCGTGGCCGTGGCGCAGCGTTTGGCCGCTCTCGGTGGCCTGGCCCTGTTCTTGACCATTCTCCTATCTGCGCTGGGTGGTGTTTCGATCTCGCTGGTGCCGATTGGCTTGCTCTTGGGCTTCTGGGTCGTTTTCGGCTCCGTTGCTGAACTCATCGAGCGCAGCAAACTGGGCCGCATCCGTTTCTCTGATAGCCTACGCCGTTTGGCTGGGCTGCCCCGCAGCATTTGGTCGACCGCCATTGGCCACTTGGGCTTGGGCATCACCGTTCTCGGGATTGTCAGTGTTACCGCTTGGGAAAGCGAATTGGTGACGACGCTTAATCCGGGCGAGCAGGCTCAGCTTGCCGGCTACACGATTACCTTCGATCGGTTTGCCGAAGTGCCGGGGCCAAACTACATGGCCGATACTGGCTTCTTCACGGTGACCTCCACAAGCGGCGACGTTTCAAAGCTTGCTGCTGAGCGTCGGTATTATGTCGGTCAGGGTTCGCCAACCACCGAGGCGGCGATCAACTCCTATGGCTTCTCCCAGCTCTATGTGCAGCTCGGCGAGCCGTTGGATGATACCCATGTCATTCGTGTTTGGCACAAGCCTTACATCCTTCTGATCTGGATCGGATGTTTGGTCATGTCCTTCGCTGGCTTCCTCTCGTTGACTGATCGTCGTTTGCGCGTTGGCGCGCCTCAGACAGCGAAGAAGCCTGTCGCGGAGGCCGCAGCATGAAGCGGTTCATCTTACTCGTCACTATCCTCCTCTCGCTGACCAACACGGCCTATGCCGTGCGTCCGGACGAGATTTTGCCTGATCCTGTTCTCGAACAACGGGCTCGCGATATTTCCGCGGGTCTGCGTTGCATGGTCTGTCAGAACCAATCTATCGACGACAGTGACGCTGATCTGGCGAGATCCTTGCGGGTTTTGGTGCGCGAGCGCCTTGTCGCAGGCGATAGCAACGAACAGGTCGAACAATTTTTGGTCGATCGCTACGGCGAATTTGTGCTGCTCAATCCGCGTTTGAACATCAATACGATCCTGTTGTGGATCGCTGCGCCAGCGCTCTTAATCGTCGGCTTGATCAGCTTAATGTTTGCCCGCCGTAAACATTCTGGCACCAGCATCACCGAGCTGACCGCAGAGGAGCAGGCCGCCCTCGACGAACTCCGTAACGGGAAGTAGGACGCTTCCCGCCACATTCGCGCCGCCAACATTGCTAAAGCTTAATGTGCACGCAACTTCAAAGAAAGGCGTGCCGTTCCATATGTATCCCCATAAGCGAGTTTGAGCTTAACCCTAGGAGATACATTCTCATGCGTTCGACTGTTCTTTCGCGCACCCGTCGCTGGCTCGGCGCATCCGCACTGGCGATCATTGCTGGTGTGAGTGGCGTTACTGGCGCTTACGTTTTGACTGGCTCTGCGGCTAACGCGCAATATCAGAATGCCGCTCAGATCGTGGTCCCTCAGGCTAACGTTCAGCAAGGTTTTGCTGATCTGGTTGAAGCCGTGCAGCCTGCGGTTGTTTCCATTCTCGTTGAAGCCGAAGCGCCTGGCCGCCAAGTTGAGCGCCGTGGCCGTGACTTCAACTTCGAGTTCAATTTCCCTGACTTGCCAGAAAATCACCCATTCCGTGATTTCTTTGATCAGTTCGGTGGCCCACGTGGCGGCCAAGCACCAGACCGTGCGCCGCGCCCACGTCAGTTCATGGCTGCCGGCTCTGGCTTCATCATCTCCGCTGACGGCTATGTCGTCACCAACAATCACGTGGTGAGCGACGCGACCAAGGTCACCGTTATCACCGAAGACGGCACTGAAAAGGTCGCAACTGTTGTTGGTACTGACGAACGCACTGACTTGGCTGTTCTCAAGATCGAAGGCGAAGATCTGCCGTTCGTGACCTTTGAAGACACTGCAAGTCGTGTTGGTGATTGGGTCGTTGCTGTCGGTAATCCCTTTGGCCTCGGTGGCACCGTGACTGTCGGTGTTATCTCCGGCAAGGGCCGTGACATCGGCGGTTCGAGCTACGGCGACTTCCTGCAGATTGACGCTGCCGTGAACACGGGTAACTCGGGTGGTCCTGCGTTCAACGTCAATGGTGAAGTGGTTGGCGTGAACACTGCCATCTATTCGCCAAACGGCGGCAACGTTGGTATCGCATTTGCCATCCCGGCAAGCACCGTTAAGCAGATCGTCAATCAGCTGATTGATACTGGCTCGGTCACGCGCGGCTATCTCGGCGTTGCGATCCAGGACGTCACCAAGGACATCGCTGAGGGCGTAGGTCTCTCGACCGCGACCGGTGCGATCATTTCCAACCCAAGCGCTGACGGTCCTGCTGCGGCAGCGGGTATCAAAGCTGGTGACATTGTCCTCATGGTCGATGACGAAAAGATCGATGATGCCCTCGATCTGAGTCGCACCATTGCCAGCCACGCTCCAGACTCTACCGTGGAGCTGACCCTGTGGCGCGATGGCGCTGAGACCAAGCTTTCGGTTAAGCTGGGCACTTTGACTGAAGAAGTCGCGAATGCGACGACCGATGAAGAAGCGCCTGCGCCGGAAGTGATTGAGCCAGAAGTCACCAAGACCCTCGGCATGGCCCTGGTTCCAAATGGCGACGGTTCGGGCGGTATGCTGGTCCAGAGCGTTGAAGACGGCTCACAAGCTGCCGAACGCGGTCTGGCAACAGGCGACATCATTCTCCAAGTCGACAACCAAAGCGTTGCCAGCGCTGCGGACTTCGACAAGGCCATTGAAGGTGTTAAAGGCAAGGGCTTGAATACGGCTCTGATCATGGTCGACCGAAATGGCGCGACCCGGTTCATCGGCCTGCCGCTCGCCGAATAACTGATCCTGAGCCCCGGAGTACGCTCCGGGGCTTCTTCTGTCCGATGGGGTACTGGGCATGAAAATCCTGCTGATCGAAGATGACCGCGAGGCGGCCAGCTATCTCATCCAAGGCTTGGATGAAGCAGGGCATGTCACCCACCATGCTGCCGATGGCGAAACCGGCTATGCGATGGCCTCGGGCATGGACTACGACGTCCTGATTGTTGATCGTATGCTGCCGCGCCGCGATGGTCTGTCCATCATCGAAAGCCTGCGTGCCGAAGGCGATCAAACCCCCGTTCTTATTCTTTCCGCCCTTGGCGAAGTCGACGACCGCGTCACCGGCCTGAGGGCAGGGGGCGACGATTACCTGACCAAGCCTTATGCCTTCACAGAGTTGCTTGCGCGTGTCGAAGTGCTGGCGCGCCGCTCCAGCCCCTCCGAAGCTGCCACGAGCTATTCTGTGGGCGGGTTGTCGCTTGATCGTCTATCGCGAAAAGTCGAGCGCGATGGCGAAACCATCCTTCTCCAGCCCCGCGAGTTTCGCCTCCTTGAATATCTCATGAAGCATGCGGGCAAGGTTGTGACCCGCACGATGTTGCTCGAAAATGTCTGGGACTACCACTTTGATCCCCAGACCAATGTCATCGACGTCCATATGTCCCGGCTGCGCTCAAAGATCGACAAGGGCCATGCGTCCCCGCTGCTGCATACCGTGCGCGGTGCTGGTTATATGATCCGGGACTAGAGCATTGCTGCGCAATTTCGCTCAGGTTTGGCGCACATCCACAGTTCGTCTGACGGCAACTTTCATTGCCATCTTCGGCGTTTTCGCCATTCTGCTGATTGGCTTTATCTCGTGGCAATCAGCGCTCCAAATCCAGCGCGAACAAGCCAAACAAATTGACAGTGAAATCCGGCAGTTGCTCCAGATTGAAGCGTCTGACGGATTGCGAACCTTGGCGCTGGCGGTCAACCAAATCTCCGCTCGTCCGGGACCGGGGCTCTATTTCCTTGGTGATGTGAATGGCCAGTACATGCTGGGCAATGTCACCGAAATGCCGCCTGAGGTTTTGCAGGAGCCCGGTGTCTACAATTTTGATTATGAGCGTGAAAACCCGCTCGATGAGATGAATGGTTCGCCGCAACGGCCCAAGTTCACGGGCGTAGCGATTGCGCGTTCTATCACGCTGCAGAGTGGCCTGCGCCTTGTGGTGGGACGAGACGTTGGGCAGCAGCGCGGCTTTTCCGCCATCATCCTGCAGAGTTTCTTTGTTGGCGTCGTCGGCATCATTTTGTTCTCTGTCATCGCTGGCGGTCTGACCGCGCGGCGCGTGCTGCGACGCATCGATACGATCCGCGAAACCTCCACCAAAATCATGTCCGGCAATTTGTCGGAGCGCGTGCCGGTTACGAGCCGCAATGATGAGTTTGATGGTCTGGCAACAAACCTCAACGCCATGATGGATCGTATTGAGCAATTGCTGCAGGGCCTCAAAGAGGTCACCGACAATGTCGCCCATGATCTCAAAACGCCGCTGACCCGCCTTCGCAGTCAGGCCGAAGCGGCGCTGCGCGACAACGCCAGCGAAGAGACGCGCGAACAAGCACTGGAGACGGTCATCGCGGAAAGCGATCGCCTCATCCGCACCTTCAATGCGCTATTGATGATCGCCCGCGCCGAGGCTGGCGCGCCATCCGGCACTCTCGTCGAGACCGATATTTCTGCCATCGTCGAAGACATGACCGAACTTTATGCCCCCGTCGCAGAGGACAGCGGCATTGAGGTCGTGGCCAATATTGAGCCCGGCATTACCATCAATGCCAGCCGCGAATTGATCGGGCAGGTGATGGTCAATCTGCTCGAAAATGCCGTAAAATATGCCAAGCCGGAAGATGGCAGTACGGGGCGTATTGACGTGTCTCTGGCTCGACAGAATGGTTTTGTCCGCATTGCGGTGGGCGACAATGGCTCTGGAATTCCCGAGCAGGACCGCGAACGCGTTCTCGAGCGTTTCGTTCGGCTCGAAACCAGCCGGTCCGAACCCGGCTCTGGTCTTGGCCTTGCGCTCGTCAACGCCGTCGCCCGATTGCACAACGGCCGGTTTAGCATTGAAGACAACGCGCCGGGCGTACGGGCCGTGTTGGAGCTGCCGACAAACAGCTAACCGTCTGCGGCAAAACAATTCGCCGCTTGGCGCTATCAGTGTGACTTGTCGGCCATTTTTCGGCGCGCTATGCCTTAAGCATGTCAAATATGCTCTCTCCTCTTCCTGCCGTCGCTCACCCACAGTTCGATGCATTTCTTGCGGAGCTGGAGCATGGTGACGCCTCTGTTTTTTCCGCCAATGCCGAGGCTCTTGGCCCCTTGCTCGAGCAAGCGCCCTATCTTCTCGATCTGGCGCGGAAAAACGCGTCGTGGTTGGCTGCGGCTTTGTCGGGAGACGCTGACGCCAGTTTCGCCGCCTTGCTGGCAGACGTGGCAACTGCAGGCCAAACCTCTGACGAGAACGAGCTGATGGTTTCGCTGCGGCGCGCCAAGGGGCAAACCGCTCTGCTCGCCGCTGTTGCCGAGGTGGGCAAACTCTGGACGACGGCACGCTCCACCGAGGCGCTGTCCGACCTTGCTGACGCGGCGCTTGAAGCCGGTCTCGATTTTCTGATGCGACAGGCAGCTGAAAAGGGGCGGCTGACCATCCCCCTCGACGAGGCCTGCGCCGCCAATTCCGGTCTCGCTCTCTTCGCTCTGGGCAAGCATGGCGGTCGCGAGCTCAATTACTCCTCTGACATTGATATCGTCGCGTTTTTTGATCCGCACAAAGCCGTTTTGGCTGATCCGAGCGAGGCGACAAAACTCTATTCGCGCATGGTCCAAAAACTGGTCAGCATCATGCAAGATCAGCAGTTGGGCGGCTATGTCTTCCGCACAGACCTGCGCCTACGACCCGACCCCGGCTCGACCCCGGTCGCGCTGTCGGTCGATTCCGCCATGGCCTATTACGAAGTGCGTGGCCAGAATTGGGAGCGGGCCGCGTGGATCAAGGCACGTCCTTGCGCTGGCGACAAACAGGTCGGCGACGCCTTTATCAAAGACCTCGCACCCTATATTTGGCGCAAGCACCTCGACTTCGCCACCATTGCCGACATTCAGGCGATGAAGCGCCAGATCAACGTGTCCAAAAAGGTCGGCGACATTCGTGTCGAAGGCCATAACGTCAAGCTCGGGCGCGGCGGTATTCGCGAGATCGAGTTTTTCGCTCAAACTCAGCAGCTCATCGCTGGTGGTCGCGACAAGTCGCTACGCGTGCGTCCGACCTCCTATGCTCTGGCCGCTTTGGCTGAGGCGAACTGGATCAGTCCGCGCACCGCCAAAGAGCTCACCGACACCTATTGGTATCTCCGTGCGATCGAAAATCGTCTGCAAATGCTACGCGACGAGCAGACCCATATGATGCCGGACACACCAGAGGACGTCGCTGTCATCGGCCGCTTGATGGGCGAGCCCGATCTCAAGACGTTTGAAACCAGCTATCGCGCTGCTTTGGAGCGTGTTGCCCGCTATTATGCAGAGCTGTTCACCGAGGGCGAAACTTTGGGTTCGGGCGAGGGAAATCTCGTCTTCACCGGCTCTGACGATGATCCGGGCACCCTCGAAACGCTCACCAATATGGGATTTGCTGAAGCCCACAAGGCCATCGAGACCGTCCGGAAGTGGCATTACGGGTCCTACGCTGCAACGCGCTCCTCCGTCTCCCGCGCCCATCTCACAGAGCTCCTTCCTTCTCTCCTTGTCACGCTCGGGCGTGCGGGCAATGCCGACGAAGCGTTGGCGCGGATGGATAACTTCCTGTCGCGCCTACCCGGCGGTGTGCAACTCTTCGCCCTGCTGCGTAACCACGAGCAATTGCGCACACTGCTGGTTCAGTTCATGGCCTCCGCGCCCCGCATGGCGGAAGCAGTTATCCATCGCGCCCATGTCGTGGACGGATTGATTGATCCCGCTTTCGCCAATGACGTGACCCATCGCGACGTTCTGGTGGGCAAGGTCGATGCATTTCTGGCTGACGCGCGTTCCTATGAGGAGCTCATCGACCGCGCCCGCATTATCGGTCAGGAGCAAAAATTCCTAATCGCTGCGGGTCTCCTGTCCGGAACGGTCAGCGCCGCAGGGGCAGGGGAGCAGTTCACGGCCCTTGCCGAAACGCTTCTCCATCGTCTCTTCGAAAAAGTGCAGGACGAGTTCGCCGTGCGCCATGGTCGCATTCCGGGGGCGGATGTCGCCATTCTGGCCTTCGGCAAAATGGCCAGCCGCGAAATGACCTACGCGTCAGATCTCGATTTCTTCCTGCTCTATGACGCGCCCGAAATCGAGAGCGATGGCGAGCGCCCGCTGTCCGCATCCCATTACTTTGCTCGCCTCACCCAGCGCTTGGTTTCGGCTGTGTCGGCGCCAACAAGCGAAGGCGTTCTTTACGAGGCCGATATGCGCCTGCGTCCTTCCGGCAATGCCGGGCCTTTGGCCTCGTCGCTGGCGGGCTTTAAGGCCTATCACAAGGACAATGCTTGGACTTGGGAACATCTGGCGCTGAGCCGGGCGCGCGTCGTTTCTGCCTCAGGCGAACTCAAGAAGCGTCTCCACGCCGAAATGGATGAGATCATGGCGCGGCCGCGCGATGTTCAAAAGACCATCGACGATGTGGTGACCATGCGCGAGCTGATGGCCCGGGAGCGCAAGCCGCGCCACGCCTTCGACCTGAAACTCGCCAATGGCGGCCTGGTGGACCTCGAATTCATCGCGCAGTCGGCCCAGCTTGTCGCCTTCAACCAGATCGCCTTGCCGGGCGCACAAACAGGTCGAGTTCTCGCTCGTCTCGGCGAGATCGGTCTTGTCCCAGAGGGGGCACGTCTGGCTGAAATTCTGTCGGTCTATGCAACGATCCTGCAGGTGATGAGCTCTGCGCTCATGTCGCCCTTCCAGGAGGAAGCGTGGTCGCCAGCGTTTAAAGACCTCTTGGCGCAGCTCGTGCATTACCCAAGCTTTGCCATGCTCGAGACAGATACTGCTGACATGCAAGGAGAAGTCGCTGCTGCCGCCGCCGCTTGGTATGAGCGCGCTAAAGCGCTCTAGTTAAGCGGCGAGTTGTGCGGCTGCCGCGTCGAGCGGCAGCGAGATCGCGACGGTCGTACCCAGCGATGGGCTCGAGTCGATCGCGAGATGGCCGCCAGAGAGTTCGGCGATGGCGCGGGCGATTGAAATGCCCAAGCCTGGCCCGCTGGTGCGGGTGAAGGTGGCGTCGCCCATTGCAAAAGGCTGGCTGAGCGTTGAAAGCCGCTCTTCGCTCATGCCAATGCCGGTGTCGCTGATCTCGATGACAACGCCATCTTCGGCAGCAAACGTCGCCAATGTGATCTGCCCGCCAGCTTTGGTGAAGCGAACAGCATTGTCCATGATATTGCCGAGCATACGGGTGAGACCCAGGCGGTCGCCGCGCAGAACAGCGCCCGTATGCGGGCCAACGATAAAGTGGATGCCCGCGCGCTGCGTCTGCGGCTTGAACCGCGCCACAACGGACTGCACAACTTCGTCGAGCAGCACCGGATCATGTCGCAGCGCCTTTTGCCCGCCCTCAAGCTCGGCCAGATCAAGAATAGCGGCGAAGGAGTTCAGCAGGATCTCGCCGGAATTCTTGATGGTGCGGGAATATTCGACGTAACGCTCGTCCCCGAGCGGTCCGGAAATCTGCATCTGCATCAAATCGGCAAAACCGATGATGTGATTGAGCGGGGTGCGAATGTCGTGGCTGAGATGCGCGAGGAAATTTGTCTTCGCCCGGCTCGCGGCTTCCGCCTTGAGCTTTTCCTCGTGATATTTGCGCGCCAGCAGGCGTTGTTCATGCCGGATAGTTTCCAACATGGCTTCGGTGCGCTTGCGTTCTGTAATGTCGCTGACAAGCGTCATAAACCCACCATCGTCGAGCGGACGTTCGTCAATCAGCAAGCAGGTACCATCGCCTCGGTAGAGTTCCAGCAGGCGGCCGTTGTCATCGTCACTGACGGTGTTCATATGCCCGCCATCAATCAACGCGTTGACGGCCTCTTTGTAGCGTAGCTGGCCCGAAGTGTGGTCGAGGTGGGCGCGATACTCGGCGTTGCAAACGATCATCTCGCCAGTGCCAGTCCAGCAGGCCAGTCCCATTGGGATTGCCGAGCATAGGCTCTCATAGCTGCCCACTGGCGCTTCGATCTCAGAAACCTCTTCGTCGCGGCGTCGGCGTGTTGCGAAAAAGCTCGCAAGCCCGGCAAGGCCAAGCGCAATCGCGCCGTGGCCAACAATCTCTGTAATCACCGCTGTGTCCGGAGTTGCGGTCAGCGCATCGGGCGGCGGCGATGCTGTCATCATGCTTGCATTGGCGACGCTGGCGATAAGATCGGGCGCTGGAGCGGCAAGCTCAGCGGCAACCAATGCGCCGATGGCATCAATGCCGTCAGCACCGTTGGTGAGGAGCGTATTTGCGTCATAGACGATGAAAAGAGCTGCAGCAGCAAAAGCGGTCAGTGCAACCGAGCGATTGCCAAAGCGGGCAGTACGCTTATCCTTCGCTTTGAGTTGGCCAGCGCGGAATCCAAGCGCGCCGGCGCCGGATACCTCCGACGACCGCATAAAATTCTCCATCTACTGAAACGGGTTAAGCCCCAACAAGGTCAGCCCTTAACAAGGTATGAATCATGTACCCTGTGATTGTCCAGCCTCGTTTGAATGCAATTTTTGCGGCAGCGGAAAAACGAGAGTCGATTGAATCACTTAGCGGTGAAGAAAAATTGTTCTCCACAGATCGCCCCGCGGAACGTCTCGCGAACGCACGCTGCCAGTGTTGTA
Organism: Devosia sp. MC532; assembly: GCF_016461625.1. Taxonomy (NCBI): domain Bacteria; kingdom Pseudomonadati; phylum Pseudomonadota; class Alphaproteobacteria; order Hyphomicrobiales; family Devosiaceae; genus Devosia; species Devosia sp. MC532. The sequence goes on from NZ_JAEMNZ010000006.1 coordinate 24,893, forward strand.
CTAATTCAGGAATAATGAAGCGGCGCACCCGTGGGTGCGCCGCCAAATTCGGTGTTTTGTAAATATATTAGCCTGCGAGAATACGGTCGAGGATCTCGCTAACGTTTCGGCTGAGGTTCGGCTGAGCGCGCAGGCTTTCCAACGCAGAACGACCAAGGGCCTGTCGGCGGGCTTCCAAGTTTGGCAAAATCCGGAACCCGGTGAGAATGCGGCTGGCCACCTGCGGGTTGATCTTGTCCATTTCCGCAACGGTGTCCGTCACAACGCGGAATCCGCTGCCGTCGAGGCGCGTAAACTGCACTAGATTGCTCATTGCAAAGCTGGCGACCAGAGACCGCACACGGTTCGGATTGGTTTTTGGGAACTCTGGGTCGGTCATAATGGCCTTGATCCGTTCCACCACACCATCGTCGCTCGACATTGCCGTGGCCATCAGCCACTTGTCGAGAACCAGCGGGTCTGCGGTAAAGCGGGTCCGGAAGTCGCCAAGGATCGCCTGCGCATCGGCAGTGTTATAGGCCGAAGCATAGCTCAACGCCGCATAGCGATCGGTCATATTGGCGGCGCTATCATATTGCGCCTTGGCCAAAGCTGCGCCCCGATCCGAGCCGCCCACCAGCAACACCAGCAGCTGATTGCGCAGCGACCGTCGACCAGCAGGTTTTGCATCGGGCGAATAGGGGGCGTCAGACGCCAGCGCGTGATAGTGCTTTTCGAGCGTATCAGCGATTGGCGCGATGAGTTCGCGGAGCAGCGAGTTGCGCACGTCCCGGACAACTTCGGGGTTCACGCCCTTGCCGATGGCGCGAAGAATGCCACCCGTGCCCGGAATTTCCAGCGCTTGCGCCTTAAACGCATCGTCAAGATTGCCGTTTTCCAGCGTATCAACCAGCGCTGCACCAAGCTTGCTGATGGCGCTTTCTGTCCAAGCCTTGCCCGCGACCGCGTCGACCATCAGTTTCGTGGTGGCCGTTTGCACAGCATCCCAGCGGTTAAATGGGTCACTGTCGTGCTGCGCCAAGAATAGCAAATCGTCCTGGCTGAGATTGCTCTCAACCTTCACGGGCGCCGAGAAGCCACGGAACAGCGAGGGCACTGGCTTATTGGCAACGCCCGTGAACGTCAGTGTCATCTCACCCTTGTCGAGAACGATGAGATCGTCCTCAACCACCCCGCCAGAAACCGAGGTCCAAGTCATCTCGCTGCCATTCGGACCCAAAAGCCCGAAACGCACCGGAATAACGCGGTCCTGTTTGGTCGGCTGACCGGGAGTTGGCTCGACAGTCTGGCTCAAAGTCAGCGTATAAGTCTGGCTCGCGGAATCATAGCTATCGGCAACCGAAACCTTCGGCGTCCCTGCTTCATGATACCAAATCGCAAACTGGCTAAGGTCGCGCCCCGAGGCATCCTCAAACACTTTGAGGAAAGCTTCTATGGTTGTGGCTTCCCCATCATGCCGGTCGAAGTAAAGGTCCGAGGCCTTGCGGAAACCCTCTTCACCGAGCAGCGTCGCGAGCATCCGCACCACTTCCGCGCCCTTTTCGTAGACGGTGGTGGTGTAGAAATTGTTGATCTCGCGGAAGCTGTCCGGACGTGGCGGATGCGCCAGCGGACCGGCATCTTCCGGGAATTGCGAGGCGCGCAAATTCTGCACATCGTGGATGCGCTGCACCGGTCGGCTCCGCTCGTCGCTGGTGAATTCCTGATCGCGATAGACGGTGAAACCTTCCTTCAGACACAGCTGGAACCAGTCGCGGCAGGTGATGCGATTGCCGGTCCAATTGTGGAAGTACTCATGCGCAATCACCCGCTCAATGCCGTGGTAATTGCCATCTGTCGCGGTTTCCGGCTTCGCGAAAACGAGGCGGTCGTTGAAGATATTGAGACCCTTGTTCTCCATCGCGCCGAAGTTGAAATCGGAAACGGCAACAATGTTGAAAATGTCGAGGTCATACTCGCGGCCAAAGCGCTTCTCATCCCAAGCCATGGAGCGCTTGAGGCTGTCCATCGCGTAGTCGCATTCGCTTTCCTTGCCATGCGCGCAGTAAATGCCAAGCTCCACCTTGCGACCGCTCATGGTCGTGAAACTGTCGTGGATCGACCCAAGATCACCCGCGACAAGCGCGAACAAATACGCCGGCTTCGGGAACGGGTCCTGCCAGACGGCAAAATGCATATTGTCGCCCGCAATCCCCTTATCGATGAGATTACCGTTCGACAGCAAGACCGGCGCGACCGAGAGCGGTGCCGTGATCCGCACCTTAAACGGCGCGAGAATGTCTGGCCGGTCGTAGTAATAAGTGATGCGGCGGAAGCCTTCGGGCTCACATTGGGTGCACCAAGTGCCGCTGGAGCGATACAGACCCATTAGCTTTGTGTTCTCGGCGGGCTTGAGGCTCGTCTCAACTTCCAGCACGAAGCGGCGGTTTGGCGGCTCGACGACCGTCAGCTTATTCGGTTCCGCCAGATAGGCTGAAAGCGCCAAAGGCGCGCCATCGATAGCGATGGATTTCAGCACCAGCTCGTCGCCATCCAATACCAGCGAAGTACCCGGTTCTGTGCCGTCGCGCGGTTCAATGGTGAGTTGCGAGCGGACGCGCGTATTCTCCTCGGTGATATAGAAATCGAGGTCTACTGACACGATCCGGTACGGGGTCGGTGCATAGTCCTTGAGATAAATCGTGTGATCACTATCGGTGCGCATGCAATGTCCAAAGACTTGAAGTTTCGGGTGACGTAGGGCGCGCAATCTGCGCTGCCGACTCCGCCTTAGAGTGTATCTTAAGCGGCACTCTAGCGTGTCGCCCAGTCGTCGGCGTCAAATAAGTCGGGAATAGGGTAAAGCATCACATCTTATCCCGACGTGCTAATCTGGAAGACACACGTCTGTTCTTGCTGTAATCCGCAGCCAAGAATTCGGCTCCATGCGCTCCAGAAGTTTTGAAAACTCTACGGCGCGACATGCGCCAGCCATTATACGAGAGTGAAGATGTTCCGTTGGTTTGAAAGCCGCATCGACGCCTATCCGCACAACGATCCCGTCGAACCGCCAAAAACCCTGTTGGGCTTTTGCCTGCATTACAGTCACGGTGCCAAAAAGTGGCTTGCTGCCATGACAGTGATGGGAGCCGGGGTGGCGATCCTTGAGATTTCCCTCTTCGGCTTCATGGGCTCCATCGTTGATTGGCTCGGCACTGCCGACCGCGCAACCTTCCTTGCAAACGAGGGCTGGAAGCTGGCCGGCATGGCCGTGCTTCTGCTCATCGTCATTCCTGTTTTGCAGTTCGCCGATACGCTGGTGATCCACCAGACCCTGCTCGGCAACTTCCCTCAGCGTATCCGCTGGATGGCGCACCGCTATCTCATTCGCCAGTCGATGAGCTATTTCCAGGACGAGTTCGCGGGTCGCATCGGCGCAAAGCTGATGCAAACCTCGCTCGCCGTGCGCGAAGTGGTGATGAAGGTCCTCGACGTCACGGTCTATGTGGCCGTCTACTTCACCGGCGCTATCGTCTTGGCGTTTATGAGCGACCCTTGGCTCGCGGTGCCCTTCATCGTTTGGCTGGTGCTCTACATTCTGCTGTTGCGCCACTTCATTCCGCGCCTCGGCAAAGTCTCCGAGCTACAGGCAGACGCGCGCTCGGTCATGACCGGTCGTATCGTCGATAGCTACACCAATATTGCCACCGTAAAACTCTTCTCGCACTCCAAGCGCGAAGAGAGCTACGCCCGCGAAAGCATGGATGGTTTCCTCGATACCGTTCATTCCCAGATGCGCCTTGTCACTCTGCTCACCACCACGATTACGGTGATGAACTGCGTGTTGTTGTTCTCGGTCTTTGCCGTCGGCATTGGCCAGTGGCTCAACGGCAATATGACCCCCGGTGCCATTGCCGTTGCCGCTGCGTTGGTTCTGCGTTTCCAGGGCATGAGCCAGTGGATCATGTGGGAAATGTCAGCACTGTTCGAAAACATCGGCGTGGTGCGCGATGGCATTTCCTCCATTTCGCTACCACGTGTGGTTGCTGACAAGCCGAGCGCAAAGCCTATTGGCCGCGTCACCGGCGACATCAAATTTGAAAACGTTTCCTTCCACTACGGCAAGGATAAGGGCGTTATCGAAGGTCTCGATCTGCATATTCAGCCGGGTGAAAAAATCGGCCTCGTCGGCCGCTCCGGCGCGGGCAAATCGACCATCGTCAACCTGCTCTTGCGCTTCTATGACCGTCAATCGGGCCGCATCCTTATCGACGGGCAGGATATTGCTGAAATCACGCAGGATAGCCTACGCGCCAATATCGGCGTTGTGACCCAAGACACTTCGCTGCTGCATCGCTCCGTACGCGATAACATTCTCTATGGTCGCCCCGATGCGTCCGAAGAGATGATGCGCGCCGCAGCCGAAAAGGCGGAGGCCATCGGCTTCATTCCCGGCCTGACCGACGCGAAGGGGCGCACGGGTTTTGACGCTCATGTGGGCGAGCGCGGGGTAAAGCTTTCTGGCGGGCAACGTCAGCGCATCGCCATCGCCCGTGTGCTCCTCAAGAACGCGCCGATCCTCGTCCTCGACGAAGCCACCTCCGCTCTCGACAGCGAAGTGGAAGCAGCAATTCAGGAACAGTTGGTCTCGCTGATGGACGGCAAAACCGTCATCGCCATCGCTCATCGTCTCTCGACCATCGCGATGATGGATCGCCTGATTGTTCTCGACAAGGGGCAGATCGTTGAGCAAGGGCCACATAGCGTCCTCGTCAACTCCGGCGGCATCTATGCCCAACTCTGGTCCCGCCAATCCGGCGGCTTCTTGGACCCCGACGTCTAAGACCCGAAACGTACAACTTCACCTCTCCCCCACGGGGAGAGGTCGAAAGCAGGTCGGGTGAGGGGGCTTTCCCAGCGCAAAGCTCTCCACTCCATCGTCTCCCTACCCCTCGAGGAGAGGGCCGGGGTGGGGGGATTTCTTGCCCTGCAGTCGCCCTTGCGTTGGGTTCCCAACACTCCCGCACGTCATCCTCGGGTCAAGCCCGCGGGTGAAGAACTGAGACCGAGACCAGTTCTCACGTTGCATGGTTGAGGCTCAGACACTCGACCTTGACTGTATCTCTTTTGAGATACACACTCCGGCATGGCCGCAAAAACCAGCATGCTCCACGTTCGTGTAGATGATAACCTCAAAGCCAAGGCTTCTGAGGCACTGGCCAATGTTGGCCTCACCGTTTCTGACGCTGTTCGGATCCTGCTGACCCGTGTTGCTCAAGAAGGCACCTTGCCACCGGGTTTGATTGCGGACCAAGCCGCTTACGATGAGTGGTTCAGCGCAAAAGTTCAGCAGGCGCTAGCAAGCAACGCCCCCACTCAGTCACATGATCAGGCCGTAGCCGCCCTCCGCTCTCGTCTCAAGTCCTAGGCCACTGCTGCATCGAGTGTAGCACGCGTAGAACAAGTACCCGTCCCGCCTCATGCCGATAGACTGCTATATAGTTGGCCGTCAGCACGAGTTCTCTTGTCCCTGTTACCCGGCCGACGCGTCCTCTGTTGGGCATAATTGCAAGTTGACCGACCCTTTGTTCTATCAAATCAACGAGTGCTTCCGCTGCTCGTGGATTGTCGTCAGCGATGAACTCGACGATTGCTAAAGCGTCGTCAGTGGCGAGCGATGACCACTGGACGTCTATCATTGGTGTTTCTGCCATCGCCCCACCTCTAAAATCATTCACGCATCACAAGCGATCTGAGCATGTGGCGCTATCGGCAGATTTCCTTCCACCGTCCTCGCGCCTTGCCAAAATCCTTCCATACAAAATCCTCTCGCCCCCCCTAGACGCCACCATTCCCTCCGCTACAAATAAGGCGATCGAAATCGATTGCACTGGCCCTTTTGCCAGTTGAGGAGGACTAGTCATGGCCGTTCCGGCGTATAACGCCGCCCTGTCTTTGGGCGGTGACTTTTCGTTGCGCGCAGCTTCGCGCGACATTGCGACCACCATCGCTCTGCCGGGCGACGTGCATACCGCGCTCTTGAATGCCGATTTGATCCCCGATCCCTATTGGGGCGAGAACGAAAAGCAGGTGCTTTGGGTCGGTGAAACCGCTTGGACCATGGATCGCGTCTTCTCCGCGACCGAGGCCGATATTGATGGCTATCTGACCCTGACGCTTTCAGAGGTCGATTGTATCGCCACGATCTTCCTCAACGGCGAAGAGATTGCCTGCACGGACAACACCTTCATCCGCTACGACATCGACGTGACCGGCAAAGTACGGCTTGGCGACAACACTCTACGCCTTGAGTTCGCCGTTGCCGAAGACATCGCCAACGCCCGCGCCGCAGCGCACCCATTCCCCATTCCCTTCACCAAAAACTACCAGACCAATGGGCTGAAGGGCATTCCGATGAACTTCATCCGTAAGCCCGCATGCCACGCGGGTTGGGATTGGGGCATCTGCACCATGCCGGTTGGCGTCTATGGCGCCATGAGCCTGCGCAAATCGCGCCTCGCTCGCCAAGAAAGCGTGCAGGTCGATCAGGTGCACGGCAAAACCACCGTTGAGCTTTCGATCAAAACCACCGTCCACGCTTTTGCCCATGGCGAGGTTGAAATCGCCCACACCATTGGCGGCCACCAGATTCTAGATCGCGTCGCTGTCCAAAAGGGCGAGAACGTCCTCACCCACAATGTCACGATCCACGATCCAAAACTGTGGTGGCCAGCAGGGCAGGGCGAACAGCATCTTTATGAACTCGTCACCGACCTTGAAGGCGAAGTCACCACCCGCAAGATTGGCCTACGCGACCTCCAATGGGTGATCGAGAAGGACGAGATCGACCACACCTTCAAGTGCCGGATCAATGGTCGCGACATCACCATGATGGGCGCCAATTGGATCCCAGCTGATGCGATCCCTTCGCGCATCACGCCAGAAGTTGTTGGCGATCTCCTCGCCAGCGCCGAAGCGGCCAATATGAACATGCTGCGCATTTGGGGCGGTGGGCAGTTCGAGCCCGATTGGTTCTACGACAAATGCGATGAGCTCGGCATTCTCATCTGGCACGACTTCATGTTCGCCTGCATGAGCTATCCGTCCAACCGTGAGTTCCTGGCGTCCATCGAAACGGAAGTCACCCAGCAGGTCCGCCGCCTGTCGCACCACGCTTGCATCGCCCTCTGGTGCGGCGATAACGAGGTCATTGGCTCGCTCGATTGGTATCCCGAAACCAAGAAGGACAAAGAGCGCTACATCGCCAATTATGACCGCGTAAATTCGCTTCTCCATCGCATCGTCGAAGACGAAGACACAATCCGTCGGTTCTGGCCGTCCTCGCCTTCGCTGGGCTATATGGACTTCTCCGATGGCTGGCATTCCGACACGCGCGGTGACCTCCACTATTGGGACGTTTGGCACTCCGCCAAAAGCTTTGAAGCCTACCGCACGGTCAATCCGCGCTTTGCCTCCGAATTCGGCTTCCAGAGCTTCACCTCAATGAATGTCATCGAGACCTTCTCTGAGGAAAAGGATCGCAATCCATCGTCGCCCGTCATGGAAAACCACCAGCGCAATGCGGGCGGCAATGCGCGCATTCTCGAAACCATGACGCGCTATTTCCGCTTCCCGCGCGATTTCACCCAGATGGTGTTCCTGTCGCAAATCCAGCAGGGTCTCGCGATCAAGACCGCCATTGAATATTGGCGTTCCACCAAGCCGCGCTGCATGGGCACGCTCTATTGGCAGATCAACGATCTCTGGCCGGTGGCGAGCTGGTCTTCGCTCGATTACGGTGGTCAGTGGAAGCTCATGCACTACATGGCGCGCCGCTTCTACCTGCCGATCAACGTCGTCGCTGTGCCTCAACACACCGAAGTGCGCACCAACACGCGCGGCATTCCCGTTGAAGGCCAGTTGCCGAGCGAGATCGTCCTCAAGGCCATCAACGACACTGGTCGTGATGCTACAATCGCGCTCGAAGTCCTAGCGGTTCGCGTTTCCGGCGGGCAACGGCAGCTGTGGTCGGGCAATGCCGCTGTCGGTCCCGATGCTGCCATTGCTGTAACCGAAATCGCCACGAGCACCCTTGCTGAGGACGAATTCCTCTACTTCATCTGGAAAGACGCCAACGGCAATATTCTGGGCGAGAACGACTTCTTCCTCAAACCCTACAAAGCCTTTGAACTGCCGCAAGCGAATGTCTCGTCGAAGTGGAGCGATGCAAATGGTCAGCCTGTCCTGACCCTTGAGGCGGACGCCCCCGCATTCTTTGTCACGGCGTCGACCAATGTTCCGGGCTATTTCTCCGACAATGCGGTCACACTTCTGCCGGGTCGTCCTGTGTCGCTCACCTTCACATCACGCCGCGGCGCGGAAGTTAGTGTCGCCACGCTGTCAGAGGGTTTGACGGTTCAGCACCTCGCTGAAACCTTCTAAACCGGGGTAGCTTTGAGCTTCCATACAAGATTGTGAGCCGCACCTATTGACTTGGGTGCGGCTTTCTTCAACCCTACCGATGCGGCGCATAAGACTCCCGCCGCGGAGTACCACCCTTGTTCATAGAATTTTCGTCCACGCCCACTCTGGGCGGGCCGTCGTTTGAGTTTCGCTAATGGCTTTTCCTGTTTTGCCGGTCGAGAACCGCGTCAACACCGCCATTGGCTTCCTGATGCTGTCCCAAGTCGTGCTACTGGTGCTCGATATATCGGCCAAATGGCTGGCGCTCTCGGGCATGCCGACCACCGAAATCGTCTTCGTGCGCTATGGCATGCACTTCATTTTGCTCATGCTGCTCTTCCTGCCGGTGCAGGGCAAAAACCTGTTCCGCTCGGGCAATATTAAGCTTGAGCTTGTGCGCGGCTTTTGCCTGTTTAGCACCACCTCGCTCAACTTCTGGGCGATGAGCTATCTGCCCCTCACCGTCACCAGCGCCATTGCCTTCACGGCGCCGCTCATGGTCTGCGCTCTGTCCGGTCCCATGCTGGGCGAAAAGGTGGGCTGGCGTCGCTGGATGGCCATCGGCATTGGCTTTATCGGCACGCTGATCATTGTCCGCCCCGGCTCTGAGGCCTTCCACCCAGCGGCATTCATCAGCCTTGGCTGCGCGGTCTTCCTCGCGCTCTTCACCATTTTCACCCGCAAACTTGCGGGGGTAGATGCCGCGCTGACGCAACAATTTTACGCCAGCATTGTGCCGATCACGCTTTTGGCTCCCGTGGCGCTCACCGGCTGGGTCTGGCCACAAAGCTCTATCTCTTGGGCTGCGTTCTTTGTTATGGGTGCTGCCGGGCTCTTCGGGCACATCTTAAACTCCACAGCCCTCCGATACGCGGGCGCGTCTATCCTCGCGCCCTTCACCTATGTCAGCCTCGTCTATCTCTCGATTGCCAGCTGGTTGATTTTCAACGAGCCGCCGGATGCTTGGTTTATCCTCGGCGCTTCGATCATCATTGGCTCGGGTATCTATATCTGGCTGCGCGAGCGCAAAGTGGCGCGACAAGCCGCCGCCGTGCCCCTCGTCGATTAAAACAAAAGGGCCAGCGAAAGCTGGCCCTAATTTTATTTCTCGGTGACTTCTTCGAGCGGCTTTTTGGTTTCTGCCGCGCCGTGAACAATAAGCCGGTTCGAGCGCTGCCCGGTGAAATGGGTCCACAGCCAGCTGATGGTCACGAAGATGCGTGTCTTGATTTCAACGAGGAAATAGACGTGCGCAATGCACCATAGCCACCACGCCACCCAGCCGGTGAACACCACCTTGCCGAAGTCGGTCACGGCTGAGCGCTTGCCGATCGTCGCCAGATCGCCTGCGTGCTTATAGTTGAACGGCACATGCCGCCTATCGCCCACGAGGCGACGGTTGATAACGCCTGCCACATAGGCGCCCATCTGCTTGGCAGCAGGCGCCACGCCCGGCACAGGCTTGCCGTTGAAAGTCGTGCTCGCCACGTCGCCGATGACGAAAACATTGTCCATGCCCGGCACGCGCAGGTCATCGCCAACCTGCACGCGGCCTGCGCGGTCGCCTTCAATGCCCAGCCACTTGGCAGCCGGCGACGCCGACACACCCGCGGCCCAGATAACGGTGCGCGTCGGCAGGTACTTCACGCCACAGCGCACGCCTTCATCGTCGATATGCACTACAGCCGAGCCAAGTTCCACTTCCACGCCCAGCTTATTGAGCGCGCTCAGCGTGTAATCCGACAATGCCGGACGGAAGTTGCCCAACACCTTGCCAGCGGCTTCGATCAACACCACACGCAGCTCTTCGGGCTTGATGTGGGTGAACTGGTTCTTGAGCGAAATCCGGCCCAATTCGATAATCGCGCCTGCCAGTTCCACACCCGTCGGACCCGCGCCAATCACAGCAAAGGTTAGCAGCGCCTTGCGCTTTTCCGGGTCGTTCTCGCGCTCTGCGGCCTCAAAAGCCAGCAGCAGCTTGCGGCGAATGGCGGTCGCGTCTTCGAGCGTCTTCAGGCCCGGCGCGTATTTTTCCCATTCGTCATGGCCGAAATAGGCGTGCTGTGCACCCGTCGCCAAAATCAGGCTGTCATAGGCCTCGCGCGTTCCGTCCTCGAGCACAACTTCGCTCGCGCCGGTATCGACGCCGGTCACTGTCGCCATCAACACATGCGCATTCTCTTGACTGCGCAAAATGTGGCGGATCGGCCAGGCGATTTCCGAAGGGCTCAGCGCGGCGGTCGCGACTTGATAGAGCAGGGGCTGAAACAAGTGGTGGTTGCGACGGTCGATCACCACCACTTCAGCGTCAGCGGACTTCAAGGCCTTCGCCGCAGCCATTCCGCCGAACCCGGCGCCCACAATTACGACGCGGTGTTTACGGCTCGTCATGGCTAGTCCTTGTATAGTGCGTCTTAGACGCTAGAGATTCTTGGTCTTTTTCTCCCAACCTTCGCTGTAATTTTTGAACCCTTGTACGACAAGCGGCGGAAATGCCGCAGGGAGGGGGGCTTGAGGGAGATCTTCACAACATAATACCGCGGCCCCGAAACTGGTTCCTGTGCTGTCCTGCGACGCGTGGACCGGCCTCTCGGTTAGCGCCGCCAAAGCCCCGCAATACAAGGCGTTCCGCGCCAGCGGTCCCTCCACAATAATCGCCTCGCCGACCCCGCAAAGCCCCAAGGCCGCGCGGGTCAAATGCGCGAGGTACAGTGTCGCAGCAGCCGTGCGCTGCCCCTCTGTCAGCGCCGACTTGTCCACAGACCATTCGCCTCGCCTCTGCCCATAGGGGCCCACACCGGCGACAAAACTCGGATAGGCCTGCACCTGCTGCTCGATCACGAAAGCAATGTCCGCCGCGCTCGGCTCGGCATAGTTCGGCACCAAGAGATCGAACTCGCGCCCACCCATAAACCGCGCCGTCGGCACAGGACGCCCCAGCGCGTCAACATTGGCCAGACTGTCGCGTTCCTTGTCGAGCGCTGCAGTGCTGCCCCCAAGGGTCATGCAAATGGTCCAGGTTCCGCTGGATATGACAGTAACCGGATTCTGAAACCGGGTGAGATAGGGCACCAGCGACGCGTTTGAATCGTGAATGCCCGAGCAAACCGGCGTGTCCGCGGGCAGCCCGGTCTCAACTGCCACCCGTGCCGTAATATGCCCCAAAACCGCAGCAGCCGGTTTGACGGGCGGAAACAGCGCGCGCCACCCTTGCTGCACCACCATCTGCGAAAAATCCCCCGTATTGGGGTTCCACAGATCGGTATGGCACCCCAATGAAGTCGCCTCGCTCGCCAGTTTTCCCGTCAGCCGCCAAGCCCAATATTGCGGATAGGTCAGGATCGCCGTCACCCGCGCAAACTCGTCCGGGAAACTCTGCGCCTGCCAGAAAATCTGCGCCCCCAGATTGAGCCCATTGGGCAAGCGCGGCGACAGCGTTTCGCTAAACTCCCCTCGCGCCAACCCATAGGCATCGGCACAAGTCTCGGGCAGGGGGCTTTCATAGTCGAGCACCGGCAGGGCCAATTCATCCCCCGCCACCAGCGCCGCCGTTGCGCCATGCGTGGTGATGGAAATCGCCCCCACCCCATACTCCGCCTCAAACGCCCGCAACCCGTCGAGAATAAACGCCCAGAGCCGCTCTGTGTCATGAGCGAGAATAGCGATCCCGCCCACGTCCAATTCGATGGACCGATTGGGTGTTGAGCGCGTGTCGATATGGTGTCCATCGCCCGCCAGCAGGACCAGTTTCGCATTGGTTTTGCCAATATCGATGACAGCAATATTGCGATTAGACGAAGCGGTCATCGGCCCTCCCCAGCACAACGAACCACGCGAAACTAAATGATTTTTCGGGCGGGTGCTACGCTGGAATGGAAGAGTTTTAGGGCCGGTATCCTGTCACCCCGCGTTCTCGGGGCGGGGGGCTCTGTTGCGTAGTAGTCGGCGTAGCAAGCATCACCCCACGAGCTGTAACCCTAGCCCCGCTTCCCTCCCCCTCACACACCAGCCGTTAGGCCGTCGCTGCGTTTCGCCGATCGCGAGCCTTTGCTGCGCGCTTTTTCGCTGCCAGTGAAGGGCTCGATAAGCCTAGTTGATTGAAGAAGGCGCTGTTGCGAACTTCAGCATCTCGCAACATTTTTGCGAATGAGATGACGCGAATCCGGGCGTTGTGGGGGACGGACCAGCCTATATAGCCCTCACCGTCGGGCGTGGGTTGTTGGGCAATTGATCGTTGTAGCGCCTTGCGTGTTGACGCAGTGAGATCGCAGACAATTATGCAGTCGAACGGCGTGCTTCCGTCTATATTGGAAACCACGGCGCCGTCGACGTCCTTAATGGTTTTTCCACGAAGGAGGTCAACATACGTAAGGACTTGCTGTACAGGGTCTTGGCTCATGCGCTCGTCTCCGGGGCGCTTGAATTCGACGATTGCGATTGGATCGCTGGTTCCTTCTCGCCGAAAGCCAAGAGGGTTAAAGAACAAAATATCTGGTTCTTTAGTCGAACTGGATTCTGGTGCGAGGGACTTAATCGTCTTGTCCGAAGCAAAGAATTCGTATGCGCCGAGTGTGTCATCAAGCATCCAGAGGTTGTGGTCCGCATAGCCTCCTGTTTGATACATCTCGCCCATTGGGCATATGAGTTCGTGAATTACGCGTTCGTAGTGGTATGTCTCCTTATTCTCATCATCATACTTCAAAAGGAGATTTGCGAGCTGAAGAATTTGGTGGCGCTTAACTACAAGCTCGGCAAGTCGGTGCTTTTCCTGGTTTGATATCTCTTTTAACGTTTCCTCTGCTTGTTCGCGGACTTCTGGCTCGAGATTATCTAGAATGTCGAGCTGGGCGATACGCTTGCGAAGCTCCTTCTCATCGCGATAAAGCAAAACAAACAAATTCTGAGCTATTTGTTCATCGTCCATGCTCGGCGCAATCTGTGTAACGTAATCCTCAAGGTTCGTTATCTGAGATGCTAGTTGGGGATGCTCCTTCAGGATTACTTCAACTGTCGCTTTCTGTTGTGTTCTCAGGTTGCTGATGTGATCAGCTAGAAATTCTTCGCTAGCTGCAAGGATTTTATCTTCTAATGTTTCTTTTTGATCTGCGGTAAGCTTGAAACCCAACCTCTCTTGATCAACTCGTTCGTCTAGGAATTTTGAGCTAACGACTGCGACGTAGGCTTTGCCATTTTTCAGTTCCTTGAGTGCGTACTTTCGCTCAATCGAAACAGGATCACCCACCAACCGGCCATGAGCGGTAAGTAGATATGCATTGCGAAGTGCAGTGGATATCGAGGGGTTAACGAATAGATGGTCTATAAAAAGTTCAGTCGCTCCATCCCCAAAATCTACGTGCCGAACAGTTCGTATCGCCGGTTCGACCTGATCTGAAATAAACTGGTTAAGACTAACGGTCTCATCCTTATGGGTAATCCCAATGCTCGGGAGCGTTCCAGAGATGAATTGAGGGAAAAAATGTAGCGCCAAGTCTTTTAGATATGACGCAGGCCGGACCCTTCCTCTCTGGTTTTGTCTGATCTGAGATAGTGTTATCGTTGTCCCAACGTCCAAATGGGGTGCGGATTCTTCTGTGAAGTCTCGTATAGATTCCGAGTGCTCCGGGTCGAAACGAAACGAGACTTTTTTCTTTGTACCGTCAAATTCGAAGACGCTGTCCACGTTGATGACTTCGAAGAGCTTTATCCAAATAAATCGGCCTACGCCTTTACCGCCGCGAGCATATTTGAATCGGCTGTCACTAGTTTCGAATGAGTCAAGATTTTCCGCGTTGAACCCAACGCCATTGTCTCTAACAGTGATCGATTTGACGTCCCCTTCATCGTCGACGTCGATGTTAACGGAAACGGTTCCTAGCTCAGCGGCCAGTTCCTCGGTAAATCGGTCATTAATCGCGTGGATGGAGTTGCTGACAGCTTCATACACTGAATAGAGAACGGCCGTTTTCCCGTCTGGTAGGCGCATGTTGTTTATCCGGCCTAGGACGTCGAATTTCATTTAGAAGTATCCTGAATTCGAGATGCAGAAACGATTACGTTGATTGTCTATGAGTGGCAATAGTGATGTATTTTTCTTGGATAGTAGTTGTTTATTTTATGAGGATTGTTGGTGGTTCGGGTTGTGAATTTATTTTCTTTTGGGAGCCAACTCGCTCGTTGCAGCTGACTTCGAAAAGTATATCCCCCCACATCCCTTTGAGTGGCCCTAACTCCGTGTCCGTGTTAAACACCACCCAAATTTAGCGCCGGGCCACGATCGGCAGATTTGGTGCAGTTAGAATACGCATGGACACTCAGACCCTAAAACGCTCCCGACGCTTCTCCGTTGCCCCTATGCTCGATTGGACCGACCGGCACTGCCGCGTGCTCCATCGGATGCTGACGCGCAATTCCCTCCTGTTCACCGAAATGGTGACGACGGGCGCGATTGTGCATGGCGATGCGAACCGTCACCTGCGCTTTGATCCGGTCGAGCAGCCTGTGGCCCTGCAGCTGGGCGGCTCGGACCCTGCCGAGCTGGCGGCAGCAACAAAAATTGCCGAAAGTTTTGGCTATAACGAGATCAATCTCAACGTCGGCTGCCCGTCAGATCGCGTGCAGTCGGGCCGCTTTGGCGCCTGCCTCATGGCCGAGCCTGATCTCGTGGCTGACTGTGTGAAGGCCATGCGCGACGCAACTTCGCTGCCCATCACTGTCAAATGCCGCATCGGCATTGATGATCAGGACATTGAAGAGAGCTTGGATCGCTTCGCCGACAAAATGGTCGAAGCCGAAGTGGACGCGCTTTATGTCCACGCGCGCAAGGCGTGGCTGAAGGGCCTGTCGCCCAAAGAAAACCGCACCATTCCGCCGCTCGAATATGCCCGCGTTTATCGCCTAAAGCAGCGCCTGCCGCATGTGCAGATGCTGATCAATGGCGGCATCGAAACCTTTGAGCAGGTCGACGAGCATATGCAACATATGGATGGGGTGATGGTGGGCCGCGCCGCCTATCACAATCCCATGCTGATGGCCGAGGTGGATGCGCGTCTCTTCGACGACACCCGCGCCGTGCCCGATTTCACGCAAATCGTGTCTGCTATGGCCGATTATGCCGAGGGCGAATTGGCCAAGGGCACGCGGCTGAACAATATCGCCCGCCACATGCTGGGCCTCGCCAATGGCCGTCCCGGCGCTCGCCAGTTCCGGCAAATCATGAGTGTCGATGCCTGCAAGGCAGGCGCGGGACCGGAAGTGTTTGCGCGCGCGGTCGCAGTGGTCGAAGACCGCGCTGTTGAAGAAATCGCCTAATCGGCGATTTCGAGCGAATTCTGCGTCACCGAATAGCGGCTGAGCGTTTCAAGGAAAGTCATGCCCAAAAGGCTGGTTTCCAACACGCCTTCGCGCGTCACCAGCGCCGTAATATTGCGCCGCTCAATGCCGCCAACGCTGATCGAGCTTAGCCGCACCCGTGCGGCGAGGCCTTGCCCATTGGCGGTGGAGACCGGCACGATATAGCGCAAATCCTCGGTTCTAATCCCCGCTGCTTCCGCATCCGGTACGGTCAGCACCACAGTCGATGCGCCCGTGTCGAACACCATTGGGGTTTCGTGGCCGTTGACGTTCGTGCGCACTTCAAAGTGCCCGTTCATGCCACGGCGGAACGTTGCCGTGCCGCCTTGCGCATCGACAAGCGCCACGCCGGGCTGGAGTTCGCCAGCGACGCGCTGGGCGACATTAAAAATCTCATCGCGATAGGTGTAGGTGATGATGACAATGGCGAAAATCCCGACCCAGCCAATCACCCCGCCGACCAGTTCAGCCGCGCGGAACCGACGGGCAGACATGCCACCCGCCACTATGATCAAAATAATTACCAGCGGCACCAGCTGGGCCGTCTGCATTTGGCTCAGGCCGATCAGCGTGCCCGCATCAGCGCTTATCAACAGCGCAATGCCAACCGCGATCACCAGGGCTAGGCCAATAAACAGCATTCTCGTTTCGCTCCGCACCGTCGCACGCAGTCCATTTAGGCGCGCACTGCCGACATTTTAAAGGCGTTAAATGAAGAGAAGTAAAAGAGTGATCCCGACGATCTCACCCAGCGCGCCAGCTGCGCCCAAAAGGTCGCCCGTTTGCCCCTTCACGAGCCGCATGCACCATTTGGTCCAGCCAAAGCTCAGGAGCCCGATCCCGGCCATTGCGACCAGAGTGCCAATCGGGCCCACGTAAAATCCGCAGCCGATGCAGAACAGAATTGTCGTCAGCGCGATGCCAATCCAGAAGTCGCGCGCGGAGAGAACACCGGCTGTGGCGGCGATGCCGTCAGAACGCGCTGGAGGCAGCGCATGTGCCATCCAAAGCCCCGCCACGCGCCCATAAGTGCTGGCACAAAGCCACAAAATGGCCCCCATAATCGCGCTCTGTTCAGCCATTGCGGTGAGGGCGGTGACGCGCAAAACGAGAAACAGACACAGCGCCGCCACCCCATAAGTGCCGTGCCGACTGTCTTTGAAAATCTCCAGCCGCCGCTCCGGCGTATAGCCGCCAAACAGCCCATCTGCCGCATCGGCGATAGCGTCTTCCATCATCCCGCCGCCGACAATGATCATCGCCGCAACCGCCAGGGTCGCCGCAAAAGCGGTCGGAAGACCCGCGCTAACCCCAAGCACTAAAACAGCAATTGGGAATATGCCGATGATGATCGAGGCAAAGGGCAGGGCCCGTGCGATCCGCCCCAAGTCGGGAACTTCATGCGGCGAAGACCCGGTCGGTAGCCGCGAAAAGAATCGCAGCGTCATCACAATATCCGCCCAAAACCGGGTGAGGGCATTGCTCTTAGCGTGCGTTTCGCCCGGTTCTTTCGGCAAATCGGTCAATTGCATTCAGCTCCGATATGGGCAACAAGACCCGCGCTTCTCTAACATATTGCGCCGGACCTACCATGCCCGCTCTCAATCCCGCATTTGCCGACATCATTGAACTGTTGATTGCAGTACCCGATGGCGATGATGCCGCGGTCGCGGCAGTGCGCCAGCGCGACGCAGCGCTCACAAAGCCCGTCGGCTCGCTCGGGCGTCTGGAAGAATTGGTCGAGTTTCTCGCGCGTTGGCAGCACCGCTCCAAGCCGCGTCTCGACAATCCAATGGTCACGATTTTTGCGGGAAATCATGGGGTTACGGATCAGGGAGTATCGCCTTATCCGCGCGAAGTGACCGCGCAAATGGTCCAGAATTTCACCAATGGTGGTGCTGCGATTTCGCAGATTTGCGGACTGCACGAGATCAATCTGCGCGTCTTCGAACTCGCCCTTGAGCTGCCCACGGGCGATATCACCAAGGAGCCAGCCCTCGACGATCAGATGTGCGCTGCAACCATAGCCTATGGCATGGAAGCGGTTGCCGGTAAGCCGGATCTGATCTGCCTGGGTGAAATGGGGATCGGAAATACCACAATCGCCGCAGCCATTTACGCTGCGCTTTATGGCGGCAAAGGTGCAGACTGGGTTGGTCGGGGCACCGGCGTCGACGATGCGGGTCTCGCGCGCAAAGCAGACGCGGTCGATCGTGCTTTGGCCTTCCATGCCGGAAATCTGGAGCACCCGCTTGAGATTCTCGCGCGTCTTGGGGGGCGTGAGATCGCGGCCATGCTCGGCGCCTTGCTCGCGGCCCGCCACCAGAAAGTTCCTGTTGTTATTGATGGTTATGTGGCCACAGCCGCCGCTGCCATCGCCCACGCGATTAACCCAGCCGCGATCAATCACTGCCTCTTTGCGCATGTTTCGGCCGAAACCGCCCACGCGCGAGTTTTGGAAAACATGGGGCAGGTTGGCTTGCTCGATCTTGGTATGCGTCTTGGTGAAGGCACAGGTGCCGCACTCGCAGCCGTCATGGCTAAGACCGCGCTGCACCTTCACAACAATATGGCAACCTTTGAATCGGCCTCGGTCTCGACCAAAGAACCCTAGTTCTCTGCCGAAGTTTCATCTGGCAGCGGCTTGAAATCAAAACCTTTTGGCCCCGGTTCAAGGGCCAAAAGGTCAACGCTCATGTCGTTGCGGAAGCGCAATACCGAAGCTGCCGCAAGCATTTCGAGCGCGGTGATGTCCTTTGCCTTCACTGCGGCATTGAGAGCTGCGTGCTCCACCAGAAAGTGCCGGATGTAAGTCTCGGCCATGATCTGCTTTTGCTGGTCGCTCAGCTGGGCGAAGGCAGGATCGATCGAAAACGCAGCGCGGAGCTGCGTCTGAACGGCGGCATTGTCGACCTTGGTCGAGTAAGCAGCGTTGGCGGTGATCCAGTTGAGAATCCAATAGGATGTCAGCGCATCTGCGACATTTCCCAGCTCGAGCCCATCCTTGGCAACCAGCTCCTGCCAGGTGTCCAGAGCCGAGTTTTTCGCAAAAGCCTCTCGCAGATTGTCGCGAGCTTCCACGCCTGCCGACCAGCGTATTTCTTCAAGGAACTCGCGCTCAATGCGTGCCGAGGTGGTGGGGGAGAAATGGTAAGAGGTGTCGAACGTCTCGTCTTCAACCTCTTCGGTTGGCGCCATCGGTGCAGTGGCAGGGGCTTCTTGCGCAATGCCAACAGTCAGGCTGAAACCGAAAAACAGTAGAGACGCTAAAATTCGCATAAAATCCTCCGACGCGGACATAGTCGCTATCCGCGTCGAAAATGTCGATCCTATGTCAGGCGATGTGAAAGCTTATCCCGCTGCGGAATAAATCTCGAGGCGGTCGTGGCGCTCAACAACTGGCGCAACGGCATCCATCACGCGCTGGCGCGGGAAAGTCGCAATGACTTCTGTGCCAAAGCGTAGCTTGGAGAAGAGATCAAAACGACCTTGGTGCAGGTCCATGATCTTCTGAACGATCGGCAGGCCCAGCCCAGCCCCTTGCTCCGCCGTCTTCTGTGCCAGAGAGCCCTGACCGAACGACGACAAAACGGTCTCGATTTCGTTTTCCGGGATGCCCGGACCATTGTCCTTAACCGAGATCATTTGTCCGCCGTCAGCGCTGCGCTGCACCACCAAAACCACCTTGCCATTTTGGGGAGTGAACTTGATGGCGTTGGACAAAAGGTTGAGCACAACTTGGCGGATGGCGCGTTCGTCACCCCAGAGTTTTGGCAAGTTGTCGCCAAAATTATAGGCCAATTCGATCCCGCGTGAGCGCGCGCGCAGTTCCATCATGCGGCGGCAATCTTCCGAAATGTCGATCAGCGATACGGCTTCTTCGTTGAGCTCGTATTTGCCCGCCTCAATGCGGCTGAGGTCAAGGAGCTCATTGATAAGGTTCAGCAAATGCTGGCCACTGGCGTGAATATCGGTCGCATACTCGCGATACTGAGCAACTTGGTGCGCGCCCAATAGCTCGGATTTCAGAACTTCTGAGAAACCGATGATCGCGTTCAGTGGCGTGCGCAGTTCATGGCTCATCGTTGCCAGAAACTGACTCTTGGCAATATTGGCCTGCTCAGCATGGCGGCGCGCTTCGTCCGACATGTTGCGCGCTTCTTCCAACTCAGCGATCAGCGCATCCTTTTCTGCCTGGTGCGCGATCGTCTCCAGTTCGGAAGCGTGAAGCTGGCGAGCGAGATAGAGGAAAAACACTTCGCCACAGATGGCCACGGCCGACAGGGTGAAGTTCAATGTGCCACCAGCCAGCATCATCACGGCCGATGCTGAGATCGTTACGGGCAGGGTGCTTGCGAGCGTTGCAATGGGCAGTGTGTGCGTGGCTATGGCATTGCTGGCGATGGTCACCAGCACCATGGCAAACAGAACCGGCGTCAAGCCTGCTTGTGCTTCCAGCATTGGGAAGACTGCAAGTAAGGCGAGGGCCATGCCGCCGATGGTTTCAGCGATAACGAAGTTAGTGGTCCAGCGGGCAGCGTTGAAACGGTTTGGGGGCACCGACAAGAAGCGGCGCGCCATCAGCACGACCACGAGCAGGCTGGCAATAACGACCCCGGCCCATAGGCCCGTAATGGTCAACGGGACCCAGAAGCTGGCAACGACGGCGAGAATGATAATGATTGCTGCCATGGGCAGCGCTGCGCCGAGGCGGGCGTTGGCGTAGTCCCGCATCAGTTCATAATCGAAATCAGCGCGCGTGCCAGAACTGGACGTCAATCGTTGACGTGCTTCCAACACCGTTTTTTGGGCGATGCGCTTGCCGTCGCGCGCCGAACGAAAACGGTCATCGGCAATATAAGCCGGCATGGACGCCATGGACTCTTACTCGTTACACAACAGCGAGCAATTACGCGCTCGCACCATCTTTGTGGGACATTAGGCGTCTCGTGGTTAACGAGGCGTGTATCTATCCCACCGCATTGGGCATATCCGACCGGCTGGGCGCGGCTGGAAACTGGTTAATATTCTCCTTAGACGTTCGAACACGTTGTCGTGCGCAATTTTATTGCGCAAAATTCGCCGATGTGGCACTCAGAAGGGCCAGTTGGCCGGTTGGTTCGGCCGTGTAGTGGAATCTGATTTCTGGGGGGCAGAATGGCGCTCGACAAAATTGACCGTAAAATACTCACCATTCTACAAAAAGACGCGACGATGCCGGTCGCCGAGATTGGGCGTAAAGTCGGGTTGTCGACCACTCCATGCTGGCGCCGCATTCAAAAAATGGAAGAAGATGGCGTTATTCAGCGTCGTGTTGCTGTCCTTGATCCGGGCAAGGTCAATGTTGGCGTTACCGTATTTGTCTCGGTCAAAACAAACGAGCACAACGATGCTTGGATGCGCAAATTCGCTGGTGTGATTGATGAATTTCCAGAAGTCGTGGAATTCTATCGCATGAGCGGCGAGGTCGATTATTTGATGCGCGTAGTGGTGCCGGATATTGGTGCCTACGACACATTCTATAAGCGCCTCATTAGCAAAATTAACCTGACCGACGTCAGCTCGGCCTTCGCGATGGGGCAGATCAAATACACGACGGCTCTGCCGCTCGATTTCGCCATCGTTGTCGACGACGACAAATAGGGCTTGCCTGTAGCGATTGGGGGCGACTAGCCCCCGGTCACGCTCATATGACGCCCCAGCGCAGGCTCTGGTCGCGCACGATCAATCACGAAATCATGGCCCTTGGGCTTTATGAGCATCGCTTGGTCCATGGCGGCTTCAAGCCCTTCGAGGCCGCCATCACGCAACGCATCTCGTAAGCAAACTTGATCCTCTTGACCCAGGCACAAGAACAGCTGGCCTGTAGCTGTTAGACGGACCCGATTGCAGCTCTCGCAAAAATTATGGCTCATCGGCGTTATGAAACCCAAAATGCCGTCGGTCTCGGCCACATGCACATAGCGGGCAGGCCCGCCCGTGCGCTTATCCAGACGCGTAAGCGTATACCGCTGCTTTAGCTGATCGTGGAGCTCGCGCAGGGGCAGGTAGCTATCGACGCGATCTAGCCCCACCTCGCCGAGCGGCATGCCTTCGATCAGCGTGAGGCCCATGCCCTTGCCATGGGCCCAAGCCATCATGGCACCAATCTCATCGTCATTGACGCCACGCATGGCGACCATGTTGATTTTGAGCTTGAGGCCAGAAGCTAATGCAGCGTCAATGCCTTGGAAGACGTCACCGATCCGTCCGCGCCGAGTGATCTCCCGAAATCGCTGTTCGTCGAGAGTGTCGAGAGACACATTGATCCGCTCAACACCGGCGGCCTTTAGGTCTTCGGCATATTTCGCTAGCTGGCTACCATTCGTCGTCAGTGTGAGTTCTTCGAGCCCCTCGCCGATATGGCGTCCGAGGCTGCGCACCAAATCCATGATATCACGCCGGACCAAAGGCTCCCCGCCGGTCAGGCGAATTTTGGTCGTACCGCGTGCGATAAACGCCCCAGCAATCGCTTCGATTTCTTCAAAGCTGAGCACTTCCTTTTTGGGCAGGAAGGTCATCTCTTCGGCCATGCAATAGACGCAGCGGAAATCACAGCGATCTGTCACCGAAATGCGCAGATAGCTGATCTGTCGACCATAGCGGTCAATGAGTGGTCGTGATGGCGCGATAGGTGCATTCATGTCGCCCAATCTAATGGCCGAATGATGCGACGGAAAGCGTAGAAAACAAAAAGGGCCGCCGAAGCGACCCTTTAAAACTTATCTGGCGTCGATCAGTGATTGACGACGATGCGTGCGCCAACCTGAACACGATCATAAAGGTCGATAACGTCGTCATTGGTCAGACGAATACAACCGGATGAAACGGCTTGTCCAATCGACCAAGGCTCAGACGTGCCGTGGACGCGGTAGAGCGTCGAGCCGATGTAGAGCGCGCGTGCGCCCATCGGGTTATCAGGGCCGCCTGGCATGAATGCTGGCAGGTCTGGGACGCGCTTGCGCATTGCTGGCGGAGGTGTCCAAGTGGGCCATTCTGCTTTGCGGGTTACCCGGTGCGCGCCACTCCAAGTGAAGCCGTCGCGGCCGACGCCAATACCGTACTTCATCGCCTTACCGTCTTCTAAGACGAGATACAGGCGGCGTTCACCGGTTTCGATAACAATCGTGCCGGGCTTCTGGTTGGTTTCGTAATCAACCACTTGCTTCTTGATTGGGCTGCCGCCGCGGCCACCCGGTGTCGCGACACGTTCTTCGAACTGGTTTGTATCTGGGTTGTACCAGCGTGCGGCGGAGCTCGGTAGGACCGTGCTGATCGCCAGCAGGATCGACAGACCGAACGCCAGTGCTATTTTTGTAATGCTCATGCGTCCACTTGGCCTTATTGACTGTGCGACTCAGTACCTATGTCGCGACAACTTGTGTACTTACTGCGACCAAGGGCACTAGAAAAGATAATGCAGGCCATTGGCGGCTTTCCGCGGCGCATCATACGGTTATTGTGTTGCTAGTCGGTTACAATTGCTCTTAGTCGGCGCGTATACGCGACGAAGGTTTGGTTGACGCGATCTCTGGCTCCTGCCACATCGCGGGCCATCGGATAGAAGGATTTTGGCATGAGCGAAGACCTCAAGCGTAAAGCGGCGGAAATGGCTGTTGCGGACGTAAAGTCCGGCATGCGGCTGGGATTGGGCACCGGCTCGACCGCCAAGCACTTCGTTGATCTGCTGGGCCAGCGTGTTGCAGACGGTCTGGACGTGATCTGTGTGCCGACTTCGGAAGTCACTGCCGCACAAGCCAAAAGCCTGAATATCCCTTTGTCAGATCTCGATAGTTTGGATCGCCTTGATCTGACCGTTGACGGTGCCGATGAACTCGATGAACACCTCAATCTCATCAAGGGTGGTGGCGGCGCGCTGCTGCGTGAAAAGATTGTGGCCGCTGCCTCAGACGCGATGATTGTTATCGCCGATGGCACCAAGCGCGTCGAAATGCTCGGCCGTTTTCCTTTGCCTATTGAGGTCAACCGCTTTGGCTTGGGCGCGACGCGCCACTCTGTCGAAGAGGTTCTTAAAGCTCACGGAGCGGAGGGCGGCCTCAAGTTGCGTGGCGAAGATAAAGGACAAGTCTTTGTCACTGACGGTGGACACTTGATCCTTGACGCTTTTTTTGGCCGTATTTCGCAGCCAGAAGTGCTTTCGAATGACCTGCTGAACATTCCGGGTGTTGTCCAACACGGACTTTTCCTGAATATGTGCCGCAAGGCTTATGTCGCGACGCCAGATGGCGTAGTGGTGATTGAAACAGGTAATTGATTGAGGGTGGACCGGGGCTGATGACCTTTGTGAACCGTAACTGGATGCGTGGCGCACGAGTCGCCGCATGTGCGGCAGTGGCAGCAGGCGCGCTTGCGTTTAGCGCCCCGACCTTTGCGCAGGAAGTTGCTCCAGAGCAGCTGGCGCTGGCTCGTAAGTATGTTGATCTGACGGACCGTGCTGCGGTCTTCGAAACCACCGTTGTCACGGTTGGTATCGACAGCATGGCTCAGTTGTTGACGCAGAACCCTGAAATTGAAGCGCAGCTCGATGAAGTCATCGGCGACGTTATCAAGGAATACAACGGCCGTAAGGGTGATCTGCTCGATCAGTTCGCACGTGTTTACGCTCTGCGTTTCACCACCGATGAGTTGCAGCAAATCGTGAACTTCTACGATTCCGCGGTTGGCCAGAAGCTGGCAGCGGCGAATTCGGAAGTGAACATGGACCTCCAGCGCATTCTTCAGGTGTACGAAAACAACCTGCGCGTCGAATTCTTTGCCAAGGTTCGCGCGGGTCTGCGTGACAAGGGTATCACGCTCTAAGGCGTGATCAAAAATAATCTGATCGACCCCGCCCAGTGCGGGGTCTTTTTTTGCCTAAGCTTTTGCCCCATATACAGCGCGTATTGGCGATGAAACTTAGGTGCCGCGATGAGCTTTGATTACGACCTGATTGTTATTGGTGCAGGTTCTGGCGGAGTTCGCGCGGCGCGTATGGCAGCGACCTACGGTGCCAAAGTCGCGGTCGTTGAGGAATTCCGGGTCGGCGGCACATGCGTGATCCGTGGCTGCGTACCCAAAAAGCTCTATGTTTATGCCTCGCGCTTCCGCGACGAGTTTGAGCTCGCCGAGAGTTTTGGCTGGCAAGTGGATGCAAGCTTTGATTGGCCGACGCTTGTCGCTGCCAAGGAAAAAGAGATCACCCGTCTTGAAAACGCTTACGCAACCAATCTGGCCAAGCCGGGTGCAGAAATCATCCGCGACCGCGCCGTCGTTACCGGTCCAAACAGCGTAAAGCTACTCAAGGGTGACCGCGAGCTGACGACCAAGTACATTCTTGTCGCCACGGGTGCGACCCCGTTCATTCCCGACGTTCCGGGCAAAGAACTGGGCATTTCTTCCAATGAAGCCTTCGATCTGCCTGAACTGCCGAAGTCCATCCTCATCGAGGGCGGCGGTTACATCGCCGTTGAGTTCGCCACCATTTTTGCTGGCCTAGGTGTCGACACGACACTCGTCTATCGCCGCGATAGGCTGCTGCGCACTTTCGACAAGGACATGAGCGAAGGGCTTGAGTTTGGCCTTAAAGCGCGCGGCATAGCGCTGCGCTATAACGACGGTGTTGCAGGCCTGGCCAAAAGTGCAGACGGTGTCACTGTCACCTTCAAGTCCGGCGACAGCGCCAGCTATAGCCAAGTTATGTTCGCCACAGGTCGCACACCCAACACTGATGGTCTTGGGCTTGAAACCGCAGGCGTCATTCTTGATGGCCAAAAGAACATTGTCGTCGACGCGTTTTCGAAGACGAACGTCCCTTCGGTCTATGCGGTGGGCGATGTCACCGGTCGCGCACAATTGACCCCCGTGGCTATTCGCGAAGGGTGGTACTTCGCTGAAACACTGTTCAACAATAACCCGCTGACGGTCGATCATTCCCTGATCCCGACCGCTGTGTTCTCGGAGCCGGAGATCGGGACTGTTGGCCTGACTGAAGACGAAGCCGTCGCTCAATCAGGCCATGTCGACGTTTACCTCACTCGCTTCCGCCCCATGGCGAATACGCTCTCTGATCGGCAGGAGCGTGTGGTGATCAAGCTGATCACCGAAAAAGACGAAGGAAAGGTCTTGGGTGTGCATCTGCTCGGCCCAAGTTCGGGTGAAATGATCCAGATGGTTGCCATTGCCGTTGGCATGGGCGCGACCAAAAAGGACCTAGATCGGACAATTGCTCTGCATCCAAGCGCAGCCGAAGAACTCGTGACCTTCAAGTCACCGAGCTATTCCTATCGAAATGGCACCAAGGTCTAACGCGTTTAAACTTGGCACCAGCCCTCGGTCTTGCTAGAGCCGAGCGCAACACTTCCGCCTGCCTGCCTCAAGCGAGACGAATAATGACCGACTGGACCCCGAGCTCTTGGCGCCAGAAGCCTGTTAAGCAGGTGCCTGCTTACCCTGATATGGCTGCTTTGGCAGATGCGGAGCGTCAGCTCGCCAGCTTCCCTCCATTGGTCTTTGCTGGTGAAGCCCGCGAGCTCAAGTCCCGCCTTGGGGCTGTTGCGCGTGGTGAGGCCTTCTTGCTTCAGGGCGGCGACTGCGCCGAAAGCTTTGCAGAACACGGTGCGGATCACATTCGTGACTTCTTCCGCGTTTTCCTGCAGATGGCGGTAGTCCTCACCCATGGTGGCTCTAAACCGGTCGTCAAAATTGGCCGCGTGGCAGGGCAGTTTGCCAAGCCTCGTTCTGCCGATACCGAAGTGATCGATGGCGTCGAGCTGCCGAGCTATCGCGGCGACATCATCAATGACATTGCCTTTACCGAAGGCTCGCGCGTTCCAGATCCGGCTCGTATGCTGATGGCCTACCGCCAGTCTGCCGCAACGCTCAACCTGCTGCGCGCCTTCTCGAGCGGCGGTTATGCCGAACTGACCCGCATCCATGAGTGGACCATGGACTTCATGAAGGGCTCGAATTCGAACGCCCGCTTTGAAGAAGTTGCCAAGAAGATCGACGACGCGATCACTTTCATGGGTGCACTCGGGCTCAACCCAGAAAACACCCCTGCGCTGAAGCAGACGTCTTTCTACACCAGCCACGAAGCGCTGCTCCTGGGCTATGAAGAAGCGCTGACCCGTCGCGATAGTATCTCCAAAAACTTCTACGCCACTTCGGGCCATATGCTCTGGATCGGCGATCGCACGCGCAATCCAGACGATGCGCACGTTGAGTACTTTGCCGGTATTCACAACCCAATCGGCGTCAAGTGTGGCCCGAGCCTTTCGAACGACGATCTCCTGCGTCTGCTCGATCGTCTCAACCCGACTGACGAAGCTGGTCGTATCACGCTCATTTCGCGCTTCGGTGCTGACAAGGTTCGTGATCACCTGCCGCGTTTGATCGAAACCGTCCAGAAGGCTGGTCGCACCGTTGTCTGGTGCTGCGATCCGATGCACGGCAACACCATCAAGGCCTCGACTGGCTACAAGACGCGTCCATTCGATAGCGTCCTGACAGAAGTGAAGGAGTTCTTCTCCGTTCACCGTGAGATGGGCACTTACGCAGGTGGTGTGCACATCGAAATGACTGGCGACGACGTCACTGAATGCGTCGGCGGTATGTCGGCGGTCACTGAGCAGTCTCTGTCGGATCGTTATCACACCTATTGCGACCCACGCCTCAACGGTGCTCAGGCACTTGAGCTGGCATTCTTGGTGGCTGAAGAAATTCACGCTCAGAAGCCAGTGCGTGAAGTCGCTCCGGCGGCCGAATAAGACTATACAGTCGCAACCAGCGCGGAACGGGATCCGTTTCGCGCTGGCTTGCCCTTCAATCAGTGAGGGGCTAAGTCTCGCCACCTAGCCCGGCGGACTCCGGGTTTCTGCCCTTCGAACAGGCTCAACCACGTGACCGATCAGCTTCGCATCGCCCTCGCACAGCTCAATCCCAAGGTCGGTGACCTTGTTGGCAACCTCGCGCTCGGTCGTCAGGCTCTCGCCGATGCTGTCAGCGCTCAGGCGGACATTCTCATGTTCCCCGAGTTGTTCCTGACCGGCTATTTCCCCGACGACCTCCTGTTCAAACCCAAATTTATCGCTGACGCGGTAGCCACGGCAAAAGAGCTCGTCAAAGCGACGGATAGGACAGACGTAGTCATTATCTTGCCGACGATCTGGCAGGATAGCTTGGGTCTCCATAACGCTGTCATCGTTGCCGAGAATGGCGAGATCACCGCCATCCGCACCAAGCATGAACTGCCCAATTCAGATGTGTTCTTTGAGAAGCGCTACTTCACAGCGGGCGCTCTTCCAGAACCGGTGACGATCAAGGGTGTCACTGTTGGCATTCCGATCTGTGAGGACATCTGGCACGAAGCCGTCTGCGCGCAGCTCACTGAAATGGGCGCGGAAATCCTGCTCTGCCCGAATGGTTCGCCCTATTGGCGCAACAAGCAGCACGTGCGCAAAAACCTCGTTCGCGCCCGCACCGAGGAAGATCAAATCCCGTTGCTCTATCTCAATCAGATCGGCGGGCAGGATGAGCTGGTTTATGACGGTGCCTCCTTTGGCATGGAGCCGGGCAATAAGCTCGTCTTCCAGGGCAAGTCTTTTGAAACCGACTTTATCATTTCGGACTGGGCTCGTAGTGAGGCAGGTTGGACCTGCACCAATGGCAAGATTGAAGAGCTGACATCGACTGATGAAGCCCCTTGGCGCGCCTGCGTCCTGGGCTTGCGCGACTACGTCAAAAAGAACGGCTTTAAAAATGTCGTTCTCGGCCTTTCCGGCGGCATAGACAGTGCTGTTGTTGCGGCCATGGCGGTTGATGCTCTGGGCCCTGAGAACGTTCACTGCATCATGCTGCCATACCGATATACGTCCGAAGCCAGCATCAAAGACGCTCGCGAATGCGCGGAGCTTTTGGGCGTACGCTACGACGTTGTTTCCATCGGCAATCCCGTTGATCAGGCCCTGGTCGAACTCCAGCCCGTCTTCGGGACGCGTCCTGCCGACCTCACCGAAGAAAACATCCAGTCGCGTATGCGCGGCGTGGTGCTCATGGCGGTCAGCAATAAGCTGGGCAGCATGCTGCTCACCACGGGCAATAAGAGCGAGATGGCCGTTGGCTACGCCACCATCTATGGCGACATGAACGGCGGCTATAATCCGCTCAAGGACATGTTCAAGATGGAAGTTTATCGCCTCGCGGCATGGCGCAATGCCAATGTGCCGGGCGATTGCCTTGGACCATCCGGCATGGTCATTCCGCAGAACATCATCGATAAGGCCCCGAGCGCCGAGCTGCGCCCGGACCAGAAGGACCAAGACTCTCTCCCGCCTTACCCAGTTCTCGACGCCGTGCTCACAGCACTCGTGGAGGATGAGAAATCGGTTGCGGAGATCGTATCTGACGGTTTCGATAGCGAAATGGTGCTGCGGATGCAGCGCCTGATAAATATTGCAGAATATAAGCGGCGACAGGCCCCTCCGGGCCCTAAGCTGAGCGCTAAGGCATTTGGCCTTGGCAGAAAGTACCCAATCACCAATGGCTATAAGGATTTGATCGTCGGATGAGCGTAACTGTTCGCTGGGCGCCGTCCCCCACAGGTCGTATCCACCTCGGCAATGCGCGTCCTGCGCTGCTGAACTGGTTCTTTGCACGTCGTCATGGTGGCAAATATGTGCTGCGCATGGACGATACAGATTTGGCCCGCTCGACGCGTGAATTCGCCGACGGCATCGAGGTTGACCTCGAGTGGCTCGGCGTTAAGCCAGATTTGCTGGTCCGTCAGTCAGAGCGCACTGCGCTTTACGATGCAGCGCGTGACAAGCTCATCGCTGCCGGGCGTCTCTACCCATGCTACGAAACGGAAGAAGAGCTTGATCGTAAGCGTGCACGCGCTCGCCTTCTGGGCAAACCGCCGATCTATGATCGCGCTGCGCTCGACCTCTCGGACGAAGACAAGGCCCGTCTCGAAGCCGAAGGCCGTAAGCCGCATTGGCGCTTCAAACTCGATGGCAAGCCCGTCATTTTCGAAGACCTGATCAAGGGCAAGCAGACGGTCAATACCGCCTCCATGTCCGATCCCGTCCTCATCCGTGCTGACGGCAGCTATCTTTATACCTTGCCATCTGTTGTCGACGATATCGACCTCGCCATTACCCATGTGATCCGCGGCGAAGACCACGTATCCAACACCGGTACGCAGATCGAAATCTTCGAAGCCTTGGGCGGACCGACGCCGATTTTCGGTCACCACAATCTGCTCACCGATGCTCAGGGGCAAGGGTTCTCCAAGCGCCTTGGCTCGCAGTCGATTGCCGATTACCGCGAAGAAGGTTTTGAGCCTCTGGCTGTTGCGATCATGGCAACGCTCACCGGCACGAGCGTTTCGGTCGAAGCCTTCGATAGCCTCGACGCTATCGCCGAAAAGCTCGAACTCTCGATGATCTCACACGGTTCGGCTCGGTTTGATCCTGCGGAATTCGCCGCGGTCAACGCGCGCCTCTTGCACGCCATGCCCTACGAACAAGCCGCTGATCGCCTGTCAACGCTTGGTGTTGAGGGTGAGGCAGGTTGGAACCTGCTGCGTGAAAACCTCAACAAGTTCGGTGATATCGTCGAGTGGAATAAGCTTCTCACCGGCCCGATCACGCCCGTCGTTGCCGACGAAGATCGCGAATTCCTCGCGCTTGCTAAGGCGGCATTGCCACCAGAGCCTTGGGATCTGACCACTTGGGGGACTTGGACCGACGCGCTCAAAGCATCGACCGGTCGCAAGGGCAAAGCACTGTTCTTGCCCCTGCGCATGGCGTTAACTGGCCGTCATGACGGCCCAGAACTTAAGAGCCTGATCGTCCTGCTTGGGCGTACGGAGTGTCTGGCCCGACTACCCTAACGGCCTTCCCATCAAAATTGACGATCCGGAGTTCCTGCGGTGCAGGGGCTTCGGGTCGACGGGCAATCTCGCCCGGGCCAGATGGTCGTGGACGGGGCAGGGGGACGTCGACCATAGCGACAGCCTGAACTGCAAGCATTTCCGGCTGTACTGCTGCCTGAACGGGCGCAACGCCGCGCGGGTCCCGGCGTGGCATCGGGAAAGTCATCCCGTTGATTTCCATCATTTCAACCTGCTGACCAGCATCCGTGCTGGCGACCTTAACCGCGCCTGCAATGGACGGAGCGGCTTTGCAGCTCGAGGCATTGTCGAACTTTTCGCGATAGGCGAAGGCATAGGGCATTGCGCTGTATGCGACGCCGCCAGTGTTACGCATCTGTTCGGGTTCTTCGCCAGGGTTGTTGTAATAGAACAAATCAACCGGCGTATTGGGACACATCTGCTGACAGGCCTGCGCGTCATTCGTCAGATAGTCCGGCAAGGTCGAATAGCTGATTGGCCAGAAGTAGCCATCCGTCAGACGTACGCAGAGTGTACGAACGGTGTTGTAGCCAGAATTGCCCCAGCCGCCTTCGACAAAATCGCCATTGGTGAAGTCCTGCTCTGAGGACGACCCGAAAATACGATCAAAAATGCTTTGACGGTCGCCGGACATGCCGGTGTTCGCTGCACAGCCAAATCGGGCCATTTCCTGCAAAATCGCTTCGCGCTGTTGGGCTACTGCGGTGGCATTCTGCATGCCTTGAGAAGCATTGGCCAAGTCTTCTCTGGCCTTAAGCACATCGCGCGCGATGCCTTGGCATTCCTGGTTCAGCTGCCGACCCGCACGCGCGTCGTCATTGCAACCGCGACGAATATAGCGGCTTTCCGCATCCTGCACCTGACGCTGCAATTGGCGCAGCACATTGGGATTATTGCCAAATCTCTGGAAGTCGCCATTGCTGTTGAACTGCGCCAGCGCGTTCTGCAGCTGCGCACATTGGGCGGCTTGCGCGTAGGCGGTATTCACGTCCAGCACGAGCATGATCGCGGCCAGAGCGAAAAGAAAGACGGAACGAAGACCGGTCGAAATTTTGGTCACGTAATATCCCTTGACGAGTCGCAACCTAAGCGACCTTGGAGTCCTTAAGACATCGCTAGGGCTCCTCGCAACATTATACGCCCGGCGCGAGGGATTGTTACCTCTATGCTGTGACGCAAAGCTTTGGAGTTATACCTAGGATGAAACTGGCAACGCTGCGCAACGGCCGCCCTGATGGACAATTGGTCGTCGTATCGAATGACCTGTCGCGATATGTTTCGGCGGGTCGCATCGCAGCAACGCTGCAATCTGCGTTAGATGACTGGGACAGTGCCAAGCCTGCTCTTGCGGCCCTTTCGGCCCAGCTAGAAGCCAACCAGATCGCCGGCCAGCCCTTCGCCTCCGCACAGATTTTAGCGCCCCTGCCGCGCGCCTATCAGTGGATTGATGGGTCAGGCTATATGAGCCATCTCGAACGCGTCCGGTCGCTGAAGGGAAGCAAGGACGAAGAGCTGCAGTCGGTCCGTCCGCTACTCTATCAGGGCGGTTCTGATTCGCTTTCTGCCCCGACGGATCCGATTTTGGTCCCCTCGGATGACCTCGCGACCGATTTCGAAGCGGAAGTTGCCGTAATCATCGGCGCAGTGCCGATGGGCGCTGACAAAGAAACAGCCACTGCCGCTATTCGGCTCATCACGGTTTGCAACGACGTTTCGCTACGCAAGCTTGTCGTTGATGACCTCCAAAACGGCTTCGGTTTCTTCCACGCCAAACCTTCTACGAGCTTTGCTCCTGTGGTGGCGACACCCGACGCATTAGGGGCTCTGTGGCGTGAAAACCGCCTGCACTTGCCGGTAAAAATCGAGGTTAACGACACGCTCTACGGACAGCCCAATGCAGGGGTTGGCGTCCACTTTGATTTTGCCGATCTTATTGTCGAGGCTGCAAGAACGCGCTCTCTCGCTGGTGGCACAATCATCGGGAGTGGCACCGTTTCCAATGCCCATGATGAGACTTTGCCGATCAAGCAAAACGGCATTGGCTTTGCCTGCATCGCCGAAGCTCGGACCGCCGAAAAGGCCAAATTCGGAGGCGCGCGCACGCCCTTCCTGAAGAGCGGTGATAGGGTTCGCATCGCTGCCATCAACGAAGCGGGGCAGTCCGTTTTTGGTGATATCAATCAAACGGTTCGTGTCGCCGGGGCGTGATCACATTCCCGTGTACGCCTTGGTGCAATGTGGCGTCGGTGTAGAGTGTCTGTAAAGGCAGCGGCGCTGCCAGATTATTCGCCTCCAAAGCGATAGGGCGGCCCCGTGGGGTCGCCCATTTTTTGT
Organism: Devosia sp. MC532; assembly: GCF_016461625.1. Lineage (NCBI taxonomy): Bacteria > Pseudomonadati > Pseudomonadota > Alphaproteobacteria > Hyphomicrobiales > Devosiaceae > Devosia > Devosia sp. MC532. The sequence goes on from NZ_JAEMNZ010000006.1 coordinate 57,969, forward strand.
TTTCACTTGCTTTTCTGCAAGGGCGCGGCCAATGTCCCGCCATGAAGACTCTGTGCACGATTATCACCTGCATTATTAGCTGCTAACCAAGCGTTGGCGGAGCAGTCTTCTTCATCCTGATAGTGCGCAATGGATAGAGGCTCCCGCCAGGGCATCAAACCGTCTGGCCTACAGGACCCATCCATGAGCACGGCAAAGCCGAAGTTGAATTTCTACAATACGCTCACGCGCTCGAAAGCGCCGTTTGAGCCTATGGATGCCAACAACGTCCGCATGTATGCGTGCGGGCCGACGGTTTATGACTTTGCCCATATCGGTAATGGTCGTGCGGCTATCGTCTTCGATCTGCTGTTCCGCGTGCTGCGCTATACCTATGGCGCTGAACACGTGACCTACGTTCGTAACCTCACTGACGTTGACGACAAGATCAACGCGCGCGCGCTGCGCGATCACCCCGATCTGCCGCTCAATGAAGCGATCCGAAAAGTCACCGAAACGACGGCTGCGCAGTACCAGAAGGACGTCGCCGCTCTCGGCTGCATGGAGCCGACCGTTCAGCCGCGCGCCACCGATAATATCGAAGAAATGCAGCGCTTGATCGCGACGCTGATCGAGCGCGACCATGCCTACGAAACCAATGGCGAAGTGCTTTTTGCTGTCGATAGCATGGACGATTATGGCCAGCTTTCGGGCCGCAGCCTTGAGGACAATCTCGCCGGTGCGCGCATTGCCGTCGAAAGCCATAAGTGCAATCCGGCTGACTTCGTGCTCTGGAAGCAATCGTCGGCAGAAGAACCCGGTTGGGATAGTCCGTGGGGGCGTGGCCGTCCGGGCTGGCATATTGAGTGCTCGGCCATGTCCGAGCGCTATCTCGGCAAGACCTTCGACATCCACGGCGGTGGGCTCGATCTGATCTTCCCCCACCACGAAAACGAAATTGCTCAGTCCCGTTGCGCTCATGGCTCGCACGCCATGGCCAACGTCTGGATGCACAATGGCTTCCTGCAAGTGGAAGGCCAGAAGATGTCCAAATCCTTGGGCAACTTCTTCACCATCCAGCAGCTTCTCGAAACCACGGATTTCGGCGGCCGCACTTGGCCGGGCGAAGTTCTGCGTCTCGCGATTTTTATGACCAATTATCGTGAGCCGATTGATTTCACGCAGCGGCGCTTGGAAGAGGCGTTGAACCTGCTCGAAAAATGGGAGCGTGCTGCTGGTGACACCGCACCTGCGGCCGAACTCGCCCCAGACCTCGTTGCCCAACTCGCAGACGATCTCGATACGCCCGGCGCGGTCGCGAAAATCCATGCTCTGATCATGGATGAGGGGCGCGCTGCCGACGGTCTTGCGCTGGCCGATCTCATGGGTATCAAGATCAAGCGTGATATGGCGGTTGATACGAGCGTGGCCGCCAAGGTCGCCGCCCGTCTTGCCGCACTCAACGCCAAAAACTTCGCTGAGGCCGATGCAATCCGCAATGAACTCGCGGCACAGGGGATCGCGCTTCTTGATGGTAAGGATGAAAATGGTCAGCGCACCACCAAGTGGGAGCTAAAACGCTAATCCATTGGAGCTACTGACATAACTTGTCACGGTAAACGCCTAAAGCCTTGGTACATCATTCTAGGAGAGAAAAATGATCGACCACATCGGCATACTCGTTTCGGATTGGGCCCGTTCAAAGGCCTTCTACGATGCTGCCTTTGCGCCTTTAGGCATCACCATGCTGGCTGAGGTGCCTCTGGAATACACCGGCGGCGTCAAGGTCGGTGGCTATGGCAAGACCAAGCCTGATTTCTGGCTGACCGAACACCCAAATCCTGGCACCGGTCGTCATTATGCGATCACGGCGGAAAATCGCGCCGCAGTGGACGCGTTTTACGCTGCGGCAATGGCGGTTGGTGCACAGGACAATGGTGCGCCCGGCCCACGCCCCCAGTATCACCAGCACTACTACGGTGCTTTCGTCATCGATCCGGATGGAAACAACATCGAGGCGGTCATTCATGCCCCAGAGTGACGCCTTCAGTGGCGGGTGCCAATGCGGCGCCGTCCGTTACCGCATCACCAAGGCAGGGCAGGCTTCGGCCTGCCATTGCCGCATGTGCCAAAAAGCGACCGGTGGCCTTTTCGGCGTGTTTGTCTCGGGACTTGAGTTTTCATGGACGCGCGGCGCTCCGACATTTTTCGCCAGTTCGGACCAAGTCGAGCGCGGCTTTTGCAGCCAGTGCGGAACGCCTCTGGTCTACAAAAGCGCCAAATATACCGAGTTCACCTTAGGCTCGCTCGATCACCCAAAAACTGTGAAAATTGAGCTTCAGGTTAATCCTGCCCACCAACATCCGCAATCCGCCGATCTGTCAGCGATACCGTCTTGGCCCGATGAAAAACAGGCAGAGCGCGACGCGGTTTACGCAACCTACGCCAACCACCAGCATCCTGACCACGACACGTCCGTCTGGCCCCAAAAGCAATAATCTGAGTTAGGCCCAAAAGATCATGTCCCGCGAACGCCTCTATCTCTTTGACACAACTCTGCGCGACGGCGCGCAAACGGCTGGCATTGAATTCTCGCTGGAAGACAAGATTGCTATTACCAAGCTGCTCGAACAGCTTGGCGTCGACTACATCGAAGGCGGCTATCCCGGTGCCAATCCCATCGACACCGAGTTCTTCGAAAAACGTCGCACCAGAAACGCCAAATTCACCGCCTTCGGTATGACCAAGCGGGCAGGGCGCTCTGCCTCTAACGATCCCGGCGTGACCGCCATTGTGCAGTCTGCTGCCGACGCGACGTGTTTTGTCGCCAAGGCATGGGACTATCAGGTCGAGCTGGCCCTCAGTTCGACCACTGATGAGCATTTGGAAGGCATCACCGATACGGTCCGCACGGCTGCAGCAGCGGGCAAGGAAGTGCTCGTCGATCTCGAACACTTCTTCGATGGCTTTAAGGCCAACCCCATCTATGCCCTCGACTGCGTCATGACTGCCCTAGCCGCTGGCGCGCGTTGGGTCGTGCTGTGTGACACCAATGGTGGCACCATGCCTTCCGAAATCCGCCAGATCATCGGCAAGGTGCTGGAAATCGCTCCCGGCGACCGTCTCGGCATCCATCCGCACGACGACACGGGGCAGGCTGTGGCGAACGCCCTTGCCGCGATTGAAACCGGCGTGCGTCAGGTTCAAGGCACACTCAACGGTCTTGGCGAGCGCTGTGGCAACACCAATCTCATCACGCTGATCCCAACGCTTGTTCTAAAACCCTTCTATGCTGAGCGTTTTGAAACCGGTGTCACTGCCGAGCAGCTTGAACGTCTGACCCATATTTCCCGCGCCTTTGATGATCGCCTCAATCGCGCCCCTGCGCCGCAAGCGCCTTATGTAGGCAAGGCTGCATTCGCGACCAAGGCAGGCATCCACGCCTCTGCCCTGCTCAAAGATTTTTCGACCTATGAGCACGTGCCGCCCGAAAGCGTGGGCAATGAGCGCGCCATCATGGTGTCGCAGCAGGCTGGCAAGTCGAACCTGCTCACCGCTCTCGCGCGCCATAACATCGTTCTTGAAAAGGACGATCCGCGCCTCGAAAAACTCTTGGCCGAAGTTAAAGAGCGAGAAGCGCGCGGCTATTCCTATGATGGCGCAGATGCGTCCTTTGCTATTCTTGCGCGACGTATCCTCGGCACGCTGCCCGAATACTTCCAAGTTGAGCATTACCGCGCCATGGTCGAACGCCGTCCCAATGCTCAGGGGGACGAAGTGGTCACCGAGGCGGTGGTAAAGATTGTCGTCGGGGGCGAACGCCTGATGTCCGTCGCCGAGGGCAATGGCCCTGTTAATGCGCTGGACGTGGCCCTGCGCAAAGATCTCGGCATTTATTCTTCGCGGATCGAAGACCTCGAACTGGCTGATTTTAAGGTACGTATCCTTGACGGCGGCACGAGCGCGGTCACTCGTGTGCTGGTCGAAAGCCGTGACGGCACTGGCGAGCGCTGGTCTACAATCGGTGTCTCCGCCAATATCATTGATGCAAGCTTTGAAGCTCTGTATGAATCGATCACATTCAAGCTGCTGAAAACTGAAGCGCATCAGTCGCAAACAGTCTAAAGCCTCATAATAACTATCGGGCTTAACTATTCTCCGGGAGGGCAAACTGGCCGACACTGCTCCGAAAAGACCACTTGCTCTGACGATCGGAGCGGCGGCGGTCACACTTCTTGTCATCCTCGGCGTGCTCGTTGGCCCGTCGTTTGTTAGCTGCTTCAATAGCCCTGCAGGCTTGGGCAAGTGCCTGCACGGCAAAATGGCCGATGCCGGGCTTGTGCCCGCTCAGCCTGCGCCTGTTGTTGCTGAAGTTCCTGCTGAAGTGCCTGCTGAGCAGGTTGCGCCAGTTGTGGCTGAAGCAACACCAGAAGCTGTTTCGAGCGAGCCAGTGCTCGACGTTACCCCGCCTGCCGAAGCCGCACCGGCAATCGACGTTGACGGCGTTGTAGCAGCCACCTTCTCCCTGCTGCGTGCAGAGCCCGATGGTTCTGTTGTTATCGCTGGTAGCGGTCAGCCGGGTGCTGACATTCAGCTCTTTGCTAATGGCGACCTTCTGGGTGAAACCGAAGTTGAGCCGAGCGGCGACTGGGTCTTCGTGCCGGAGCAACCACTGGCAACAGGCGGGCTTGAAATCACGCTGGGCCAGAATGGCGAGCCAAGCTCGACCGATCAGGCATTCATCGTTGTCATCAACGAAGACAAGACCACGCAGCCGCTCGTTGTTGCCAGCGCGCCTGGAAAAATCAGCGAAGTGTTGCAGGGCTTGGTCGCATCCAACGCCGCGGCCGGCGCAGCCGACGCTGGCGCAACCGATGATACAGCCGTCGAGGTGGCTATGGCTCCCGCAGCGTCCGTTTCTGCACCCGAAGCGCCTGCTGCGCCAAGCGAAGCAGTACCTGCAGTCACCGAAACTGCGGAACCGTCTGCTGACGTTACAGACGCACCGGTAGCCGTTGCTCAGGCCGAACCCGCGCCAACGGAACTTTCTGCTACAACTTCAGAGCCTGTCGTTGCGCAAGAGCCAGTTGTGACGCCGGAACCGGCAGCTGTGCCCGTAGAGCCCGCAACGCCATCGACCGAGACTGTTGTTGCAGAACCGGCGGCACCGGTCGCGACAGAAACTGTTGAGGCTCCCGCGCCAACGGAGGCTGTTCCCGCTCCTGCCGTCGTCGCTGCTGTCATTCCGCCAACGATTGACGCAATCGAACTCGAAGGCACGCGCAGCTTCTTTGCTGGTGCGGGCACCAACGATGCGACCATCCGCCTCTATGTCGACGATGGCTTCATCGCTGACACCACCATCGCAGATGGCCGCTGGCTGATTGAAGGCGAGTCGGTGCTAAAGCCTGGCAATCAACGCGTCCGCATTGATATGCTCAAGGCTGGAACCTCCGAGGTTATCAGCCGCGCTGAAGTGGACTTCGTCCTCGACGTGCCAGTCGAACCGGAAACCGTCGTGGCGGAAGCGCCTGCCGCAGCAACAGCTCCAGAGCCAACACCTGCGCCTGCTGAAGCACCTGCGGCCCCGGCCGAACCGGCAACGCCAGCGACACCAGCACAGCCAATTGAAACCCCAGCGGTTGAACCGCCTGTTGCGGTCGCTGAGGCGCCTGCAGCGGCTCCAGAAGCTGCAGTACCAACCATGGTCGCAGTTTCCCTGGGCGATCCGAACGCGCAGCGTTTTGCCTCGGGCAAGGCGATCATTCGCCGTGGTGATAATCTCTGGACCATCGCGCGTCGCGTGTATGGCGAAGGCTTGAAGTACACCACGATCTACGAGGCCAATAGTGGCCAGATCCGCGATCCGGACCGCATCTATCCCGGTCAGGTCTTCAGCCTGCCTGAAGCGGCCAACTAATCTTATAGGAAAACGAAACGGCGCCTGCGGGCGCCGTTTTTACGCCTATTGCAATTACGGACACAAAGGGCCATGTTCCATCGCAATTCACCGATCAAGCAAAGCCCCATGCGCGACGACGATATTGCCAACATGATGCGAGCCCTAGGCCACCCTGTGCGCCTAGAGATTTTGCGTATTATGGCCTCCCAACAACAAGGCGAGTGTTGCTGCGGCGACGTAACCGACAGCCTCACTCTGGCCCAGTCTACGGTGTCCCAGCACATTAAAGTGCTGCTGGATGTTGGACTGATCGAGCGTCGACCACACGGCACGCGTAATCGCTATTGCATCCGCCATGACACTTTGGCTGACCTAAACTCAGCTTTTGGCGGACTTCTGCAGGGGCTATTGCCTCTAACCGCAACCAAGGAAGCGGAACCAGCCTAATGGTGCCTCCCACTGCCGAAAAGAAGCCGTCCGTTAACGCGGACGAAGGTTCCGTATTTTCTACGGTCAAGAACCTTTGGCCCTACATGTGGCCTGCCGATCGTCCTGATCTGAAAACGCGGGTGCTGCTCGCTATTGGCGCACTTTTGCTCAGCAAGGTCGCTACCACGCTCATCCCATTCGCCTACAAGGGTGTCATCGACAGTCTCGATGGTGCGCAGCCCGACAACCAGCTGATCTTGGGTCTGGCCGTGCCGATCGCCCTGGTGATCGCCTATGTGCTCGGCAACGTCATCGACGCTGGTTTCCAGCAGTTGCGTGACGTTCTGTTTGCCAGCGTCGGCCAGAACGCTGTGCGCAAGCTGGCGCTACAGACCTTCCACCACATGCATAAGCTGTCGCTGCGGTTCCATCTGCAGCGCCGCACCGGTGGGCTTTCCCGCGTTATCGAGCGTGGCACCAAGGGCATCGAAGCCGTTGTGCGTTTCGCCATGCTCAACATCGCCCCGACGATTGTTGAGTTCATCATTGTTGGCGTGATCTTCGTCTGGCTCTTCGGCATCAGCTACCTTGGCGTGCTGGTGGTGATGATCTGGGCCTATCTCTATTTCACCATCAAGGCGTCGAACTGGCGTATCGCGATCCGTCGCGACATGAACGACAGCGACACCGATGCCAATGGCAAGGCGATCGATAGCCTTCTCAACTTTGAAACGGTGAAGTACTTCGCCAATGAGAAGATGGAAGCGGCGCGCTTCGATAAAGCCATGGCGCGCTATGAGCGCTCTGCGGTTCGTATCTGGACCTCGCTGGGCTTTCTGAACTTCGGTCAGGCCCTGATCTTCTATAGCGGCTTCCTGATCATCTCGATCATGTCGATCCGTGGCGTCATGGACGGCACTCTTACCCTCGGCGATTTCGTTCTGCTCAACACCTTCCTGATGCAGATCTATCGCCCGCTGAACTTCATTGGCTTTGTTTATCGCGAGCTCCGTCAGGGCCTCACCGACATCGAAGAAATGTTCAAGCTCTTGGATCAGGATCCTGAAATTCAGGACAAGCCGACGGCCAAGCCGCTGACCGTCACCGGCCCCGTTATCCGCTTCGAAGACGTTACCTTCCACTACGATCCTGATCGCGCCATCCTCAAGGGCGTGAGCTTCGAAGTTCCGGCAGGTAAAACAGTCGCTATCGTTGGGCCAACCGGCGCGGGCAAGTCGACCATCTCGCGTCTTCTGTTCCGCTTCTATGATGTCACCGGCGGCCGCATCACCATTGACGGTCAAGACCTCCGTGATGTCACGCAGGAGAGCCTGCGCTCGGCTATCGGCATGGTTCCGCAGGATACCGTGCTGTTCAACGACACCATCGGCTACAACATTCAATATGGTCGTCCGGGGGCCTCCATCGAGGAGGTCAAGGAAGCGGCGCGCATGGCGCAGGTCGGCGATTTCATCACCCGTCTTCCAAAAGGGTATGAAACCCCCGTTGGCGAGCGCGGCCTAAAGCTGTCGGGTGGTGAAAAGCAGCGTGTTGCGATTGCCCGCACGATCCTCAAATCGCCCTCGATCCTGATCCTCGACGAGGCAACGTCGGCGCTCGACACCAAAACCGAACGCGACATTCAGCAGGCGCTGGACGAAGTCTCGCGCAACCGCACCACAGTCGTCATCGCCCACCGTCTTTCGACGGTCGTCAACGCTGACGAAATTCTTGTGCTGCGTGATGGTCTCGTGGCCGAGCGCGGCAACCACACTTCGCTCTTAGCTCAGGATGGCCTCTACGCACAGATGTGGAGCCGCCAGCGCGAAGCGACCGAAGCTGAAGAAAAACTGGCGCAGACCAAAGACGATCCAGATGGTTTCGTCACCCGCGGCACACCTGCCGGGCAGTAGTCATCGTCTAACGCCAATGTATCCAACGGGGCCGTAAGCTTGCTTGTGGCCCCTTTTCTTTTGTGCTGAGCCGACTAACTCGGCTCGAGCTCGTTCAGCGTCGTGACCATTTTCAGTGCCGCGCGCTGCGCCAGCTCTTCGCTAGTGGCCGCGACAAAGAACGGATTGAGGTAATTGCTCTCTGCCTTTTTATAGGCGAGCGGGAGTCCATCGAGAGTCAGAACGACGCCGCCAGCGGCTTCCAGAACCGCTTGGCCTGCCGCTGTATCCCATTCATTGGTCGGCGTGAAACGCGGATAAAGTTGCGCATCGCCGCGAGCCAAAAGACAGAACTTGAGAGACGAGCCCACCGACACATCTTCTTCGATAGCGAAGTGCTCGCAAAGCTTTTCCAAGGCCACATGCCCATGCGAGCGACTGGCCACCACACGCATGATGTCGGAGGACTGCACTTGCAGCGGCACGATATTGGTGACTTCGTCATCGACAACCACAGCGCTCCAAGCGCCATTTCTGTCGCCAACGAACAGCTCTCCGCTGACGGGCGCGAGGACGACGCCCATGACGGGTCTCACGCCCTCTACCAGCGCAATATTGACCGTGAACTCGCCATTGCGCTTGATGAATTCCTTCGTCCCGTCGAGCGGGTCCACGACGAAGAACTTCTCACCCAGCTCGGGAATGTAGCCTGCCGCTGCGCTTTCCTCAGCGAGAACGGGAATGCCCGTTGTGTTGAGGTGCTCCAAAATGACCGCTTCAGCTGCACCATCCGCCTCTGTCACGGGCGATCCATCGCTCTTGCTGACCACAGCGATAGGCCGATGGTAAACTTCGCAGATCACCTTAGCGGCGTCGATGGACGCGCGGATAGCAAGCGCGGTGATGGGATCAGTCGAGAGGGGAAGCATGGCAGACCAGCATATTGCGATCTGTCACGCTTACTCCGTGCCTTGCGCGCTGACAATTCGCGCCAAGGGTATGGTTTTGTTTCGTTCGCTGCTAACGCAGCAAACTCTGCCCCCCGTCGATCCAGATCGGCGACCCGGTAATGTGCTTTGACGCATCCGAGGCGAGGAAAACCACAAGCTCAGCGACCTCTCCAGCCTTGCCTGGCTTGCCGCCGGTCATAGGGATGTCCCCATCTGGAAACGTGGCGCGAACGCCAGCGATATCGGCCCCGCGCTGATCGGTATTGTCGTCAATCTCGCTTTCAATTGCCCCCGGACATATCGCGTTGACGCGGATTTTGTCTTTGCCCAGTTCCAAAGCCAATTGCTGGGCAAGGGCAAGTTGCCCAGCCTTTGTCACCGAATAGGCCGACGCGCCGGCAGAGGTAAATGTCCGCGTGCCATTGATCGACGATATGATGACGATCGAGCCGCCCGTTTTGCGCATGTGAGGCACAGCGTAGTGGAGGGTGAGATAGGTGCCCTTGAGGTTCACCGAAATGGTCTCGTCCCACTCGTCAGGCTTGAGATCGTCAATAGGTGCCCACACGCCATTGATGCCTGCATTGGCCACAACGATGTCGAGCCCCCCGAATGCTTTCACGGTTTGTGCAACAGCGGCCTTCATAGCTCCATCATCAGTGGTATCTGCCGCAATGCTCAGCGCTTTGCCGCCCTGTGCTTCTATTTCGGCGGCCGTCGCGTCGATTTCCTTGGCAGTGCGACTGAGCACCACAACGCGCGCGCCCGCTGCGGCAAGCGCCAGCGCAGCGGCTTTCCCGATCCCTGAACCAGCGCCTGTCACAAGCGCTGTTTTGCCCGTTAGTTGACCCATAAAAAATCTCCTGCATTCGTCGCCCAACGCAGGAGAAAGCTATTTGGTTGTCAGACTTAGCCCGTTTTGCCCTTAGTGGCCGTGATCGGCCTCGATAATGGCTTGGGTTAGGCTGCCAGTTGCCGGATAAAGCGGGATCAGGCAGGCCTGCAGCGCGTGATAAATATCGGGCTTGCCCACGAACAGGCGCGAAGTTGGCGTCAGGTCTTCCTTAAGCTCGCTCAACCAGCCGCCGCGCGCATGATCGATCAGATGGGCGTCGGCAAAGTCCCAGAGCTGGCGATACCAGTGCTGGAAATAGTCGTCGCTGTCATGCGCGCCAATGAACGCCGCTGCCCCAATGGCCTCCGCCACCGGCCACCAAAGCTTTTCGCGCATGATGGGCTGGTTGTCCCAGTCCAGCGTATAGAAGAAGCCGCCGTGGGCCTTGTCCCAGCCCAGTGTGACGGCCTGCTGGAACAGTCCGCGTGCCGCATCCGTCATCCACGCGTGTTTCTTCTCGCCGATAGTGTAGAGCTGATAGAGCAAGCGCGACCACTCAAGCGCATGGCCCGGCGTCGTGCCCGAAGGGCGGAACATTTCGGAGCCTTTGAATTCCTTGTCGAGCGACCAGTCTGAATGGAAATGCTCAGCAACGCGATGATCAAGCGCGGTTGCGTTTTTGCGGATAATCAACTCGGCAATGCGCTGTGCCTTATTGAGATACTCCGCATCACCTGTCGCCTCAAACGCTGCCATGAGCGCTTCTGTCAGGTGCATGTTCGAGTTCTGCCCGCGATAGGCGGTGATTTCAGACCAATCATTGCCGAACTCTTCGCGCACGGCACCAATGCTCTCGTCCCAGAACTTGGTGTTGATCACCTCGGTGACATCCGCGATCACCTGATCGGCGAGTGGGTGTCCGACGAGCTTTGCGCTTGCTCCGGCCAACAGCACAAACGCATGGCCATAAGCCTGCTTGGTGTCGTCTTGATAGCCGTCGTCATTGAGTGACCAAACATAGCCGCCGTGCTTGGTGTCGCGATGCTTAGTCCAGAGATAGTTCATGCCGTGGTCAACGATCGCGGCGGACCCAGGGCGGCCCAGCAGGCTTCCAATCACCGCGCAGTGGATCATGCGGCAGGTGACATGGATTTGACGGGTAGCATTGTCGGGCTGAACCGGCGTGCCGTCATCGTTTAGCTCAAAGAACCCACCCTTGGGATTGACCGATGTCGCCTCGAAGAAATCAAAAAGCTGATTGGCCTGAGCCGTCAGATACTGACGATGAAACGGGCGGTCCTGCCAAGCGCCAGCATTGGTTTTGGGCAGGTGAATAGGTGCGTCTGTCAATGCAATCTCCTCCGGGGCTTGCATGGTTCTATCCAAGCCCCAGAGTCGATGCAATTTGCTTGATGTATGGAAGCGCGATTAGCTTTTAGCGTACCAAGCCTCAACGCGGCGCACTTCCTCGGCGGAGCCCAGAATAACCGGAATACGCTGGTGAATGCTTGTCGGCTGGACGCTCAAAAGCGATTGGGTGCCGGTCGAGGCGCGTCCGCCAGCGCCTTCCGCCAGCCATGCCATGGGGTTTGCTTCGTAGAGCAGCCGCAAACGGCCACCCTTGCTCACAGTTTCACTGTCGAGTGGATAAAGGAAAATGCCACCTCGCATGAGAATGCGATGCATGTCCGCCACCATCGAACCGACCCAACGCATATTGTAGCGCTTGCCGGCGGGGCCAGTTTCCCCCGCAATGCTCTCGCGCACATAGCCGGCGGTTGCTGCATCCCAAAAGCGCTCGCGCGCCGTATTGATGGCAAATTCACCTGTGGCGTCGGGGATCTTTGCCTCGGCAATAATCTCGATCCATTCGCCCGAAGTGTCGAGCGCAAAGCCAGAGGTTCTGCCCTTGATGCGCAATACCATCGTGGTAGCGTGGCCATAGGCAATATAGCCTGCAGCGACCTGCGCTGTGCCCTTCTGGAGTGGACCGCCGAGCGTCGGAAGGACGGAAAAGATCGTCCCAACGGTAACGTTCACGTCGAGGTTAGATGAACCATCAAGGGGGTCTGTCGCGACGATAAACGGTGCATCAACAGACAGCTCCACGGCATCATCCATTTCCTCAGAGACGAGCAGCGACACCTTGGGATTGTCCCGAAGATGCGCCAGCACGATGTCATTGGAGATAATGTCGAGCGCCTTCTGCGCTTCGCCCTGCACATTGGTCGCCCCTGCCAGTCCGGTATCTCCGGTAATCGGCGCCATCCGCAAAGTCGCGGCGATGTCCGCTCCGGCTGAAGCCATGGAGGCGATTACGCTCGCCAATGCTGTGTCAGGTGTTTCTAGGGCGAGCCATTGCGCGAGAGTCGTCATAGGGTGTCCTCGATTTGCTGAAACCGACATTGGGGAATGCGGCCTGGCATACAAGCGCGACTTTGGGATGAGGCCCTTGACGACCCCATCCCGTTTGTCAGCTTGCCGTTACGCTTCTTGAGCGAGGTCAGCGAGTAGCCCCGCTGCGACGCTGAGTTTTGAAACACTCAGCGCGCTCTCGCGGAGGCGAGAAATCGCTTGGCTCGCCTTCGACATACTGTCACCGCGCAGCGCGAGCAGCGTTTCAAACGAACCAGCAGCGAGTGCATCTGTGGTCAGATCGCGCAGCGCCCGCATCAGATTTGCCTGCGCCCGATCCAGCGCCATGCGCTCAAACGGATCGCTAAGCTCAATCGCCTTGCCCTCGGCCATAAGGCCAAAAAGCTCAAACTGCCCAGCGACACTGAAATAGGCCTTCGCCGCCTTCGTGATGCTTGTATTTGAGCGGTTCGCCACCAGCGCAATATCGGTTGCGTGGGCCATAATCGGCAGCTCCGCTATCCGCTGGGACAGCTCTGATGGCACTCCATTCAGCGTTAATGCCGATACTTGCGCGTTGAGGTCGTCGCGCTGGCTGCTGGTCAAAAGGTGCCCCTCAGCTAGAAGCGTTTCGACGCCTTGGCGATAGATTTCGACGATTGACGCAAAATCACCCGACAGCTCCGTGTTGCGGATGAACCAGAGTGTTTCGCGCCGCAACAAATCGCGGATCTGATCGTATAGCGTGAGCTGCACCTCGCTCGACACACGACCATCCAACCCGTCGATTGACGCGATCAAAGCCTCCAAGCCAAAACTGTCGCGGACGGCAATATAGGCCAAAGCGGCGTCAGCTGCAGTGGCACTGGTCGCAGCACTCAAGTCTGAAACAAAACTTGGGCCGCCGAAGTTGATCATCTCATTGGCGAGAACCGTCGCCACAACTTCACGCTTTAGCTGATGATTTTCCACCGCTTCGCCAAACCGCTCATTGAGCGCGGTCGGGAAATAACGGTTTAGTTCCTTGGCGAGGTAAGCATGGTCTGGGGCAGGGCCGTCAATCAAATGATCGAATAGCGACAGCTTGGCGTAGGCCAAGAGCACCGCCAGTTCTGGCCGCGTGAGCCCTTTACCGTCGCGCGCCCGCGCATCGAGCGCCTCGTCACTGGGTAAAAACTCAACGGGACGGTTGAGCCGCCCCTCTGCTTCAAGAAACGCAATGAGCCCCCGGTGGGCCGCAAGTTCGCTAATCCCTGCTTGCTCCGATTGGGTCAGCGCCAGCGTCTGCCGATAATTATTGTCGAGACACAGCTGCGCCACCTCATCGGTCATGCTGGCGAGAAATTGCACCCGGCTTTCCGCGTCCAACGCGCCTTGCGCAACAACGGTCGACAACGCAATCTTGATATTCACCTCAAGGTCAGACGAGTTCACGCCAGCGGAATTGTCGATAGCGTCGGTGTTGATCCGCCCGCCACCCATCGCAAAAGCAATGCGCCCCAACTGCGTCACGCCCAAGTTTGCCCCTTCGCCAACCACCTTGGCTCGGACCGTTTCGGCCGCAACGCGAATACCATCATTGGCGCGGTCGCCGACCTGCGCGTCATCTTCACTTGCCGCCTTGATGTAGGTGCCAATGCCGCCAAACCAAAGCAGGTCCACCGGCGCCCGCAGGATCGCGCGCATAACTTCGGCAGGTGTCGCCTCCGCCTTCAGCAAGCCTAGCCGCTCCTGCATCGCCGGGCTCAGCGGGATCGTTTTAGCAGCTCGCGAAAAGACGCCGCCGCCATCGGAAATGAGGCCCTTGTCATAGTCCTGCCAACTGGAGCGGGGCAGGGCAAAGAGCCGCTTGCGTTCGGCAAAGCTTGTGACTTCGTCTGGGTTTGGGTCGAGGAAAATGTCTCGGTGGTCAAAAGCTGCGACCAAGCGAATGTGCTCGCTCAGCAGCATGCCATTGCCAAAAACGTCCCCACTCATGTCGCCAACGCCAGCCACGATGAAGGGCTCAGACTGCGTGTCATGTCCCATTTCGCGGAAGTGACGTTTCACCGCTTCCCAACCGCCGCGCGCTGTAATCGCCATCTTCTTGTGGTCGTAGCCGGCCGAACCGCCCGAGGCGAAAGCGTCGCCGAGCCAGAAGCCACGTGCTATGGCGATAGAGTTGGCCAAATCCGAGAAACTGGCCGTCCCCTTATCCGCTGCAACCACGAGATAGGGATCATCACCATCGCGTCGCACCAGGCTTTGCGGTGGCACCACCGCGCCCTCGATCAGATTGTCGGTCACATCCAGCAGCGAGCCGATGAAAATCTTGTAGCTCTCGGTTCCCTCTTTCAGGAAATCCTCGCGCGCCATCCCCGCCGTCAGATGTTTAGGCACAAAGCCGCCCTTGGCGCCGACGGGTACGATCACCGCATTCTTAACCTGCTGGGCTTTGACGAGGCCCAACACCTCCGTCCGGTAGTCCTCCGGACGATCCGACCAGCGGAGGCCGCCGCGCGCAATCGCGCCAAACCGCATGTGAATGCCCTCAACGCGCGGCGAATACACTGAGATTTCGCGATAGGGTTTCGGTTCAGCCAGCCCCTCAATCTTGGCGCTCTCAAACTTGATCGCCAGCGCCGGGCGGTCCACCTGATAGGCATTGGTGCGCAGCGACGCTTCCATAAGGTTTTGGAACCGCGCGAGGATCGTGTCTTCGTCGAGCGAACTTGTCTGGCCGCGCAGGATCGACAAACGGCTTCGTGCATCCTCAGCAGCGCGCGTCGGATCGTTCTGCGATGGATCGTGAAGCGCCGCAAACAGGTCGATCAAGGCACAGGCGGCTTCTTTCTGGGTCACCAGTACCTGCGCGATGTAGCGCTGTGAGAACGGCGTTCCGACTTGTCGCAAATAGCGCGAAAAGGCGCGCAGCAGCGCCACTTGCGACCAGGTGAGGGGAGTGGTGGTGATCAGCGTATTGAGTTGGTCGCTTTCAGCCTCCTTGTGCCAGACAGCTAAAATCCCCGCTTCGATGTCCCGCGCCACCTGCGCAATGTCCGAGCGCGCATCGTCTCCCACTTCCAGCAGCATATCGTGCAAGTATCGCACTTCGCCGTCGCGGGGGGTGATGGTGTAGCTGCGCTCATCAATCACGCGGAAGCCAAAGTGTTCCAGCATCGGCACACGATCGCTCAGTGGGATAGGCTGCCCCTTTTTGTAGAACTTCAACCCCAGCGATCCATCGCTCTCGGCCCGTGTCCGCAGCCGTACCGCTATGTCCTCGCCAAGCCGGTTGAACACGCCGATATCCTCAAGCGCATCCTCTACGCTTGTGCGACTCTGATAGGCGGTGGTGAAAGCATTGCGCCAATCGCTGATATGCGCCGGGTCACTCGCAGCGTCGGCCAGCCGATCGCCAAAATTATGCGTCAGCGCCTCGATAGCGTGTTCCAAACGCTGTCTCTCGGGGCGCGGCGTCGGGCCACCATTGCGCCCGATAATCACATGCAGCCTGACGAGCTCGTTTTCGAGGAAATGCGGATAAAATGCAGAGACGCGTCCGTCGTATTCCTGCGCTAGAAATTGCGTGATCTGTGATCGCAAATCGCCGTCATAGAGATCGCGGGGCACATAGACCAAGATCGACACGAAGTTATCAAACCGATCCACCCGTGGTAACACGCGCACCCGTGGTCGGTCGTAGAGCGCAGCGATAGCTTCCGCGAACTCGGTGAGTTGCTCGGTTGAAACCTGAAACAATTCATCGCGTGGGTAGCTATTGAGCGCGCTGAGCAGCATGCGCCCCGCGTGAGCCAGGGGGTCAACCGCTGAGCGCTGCATAACCTCGGCGATTTTTTGCCGGATGATAGGGACGTCCGTATGCGCCGCTGATTGCGCCTGCGCAGTATAGAGCCCGACGACGCGCAGCTCCCCGATCGGCTCACCGCTCGGCCCATAGCGCTTGATGCCGATGTAATCGAGATGCGCACGCCGATGAATGCGGCTGCGCAAATTGGCTTTCGTCACAAGGATAGGCTCGTCGCTTTTTGCAAAGCCAACCAGCTCCGGCGTCGAGTGAACATAGTCCGCCCCGCTGCGCACCACCTTAAAATTAGGCTCGTGGAAAAGGCCAAGACCAGGGCCATCGGCCTCGATCAACTCATCGCCCACAAGGCGGAAGTCTTTCACGCCCACAAAAATGAAGTTGTAATGCGTCAGCCACTCGACAAACGCCTTGGCCTCAGCGGCTCCTGTCACATTCTCAGGTATGGCCTGCGTTGCAGCACGCACCGCAGACAACATCGGCGATAGGTCGGTCACTGCGCTATGCACATCGCGCAGGGTTTGCGCGATTTCTTCGATCAATGCAGATTGATCAGCCACCGGATCAGTCTGGATATGCAAAACGCTTACTTGCCGCTCGGCCGCGCTTTGCGGGCGAACAATAGGGTGAGCAAACAGCCGGACATTCCCGCCCCCGCTGCGCACTGCCGCCAAAACGCTATCGACGATATAGGGCATGTCTGGGGAGATAATATCGAGCACCAGGGGTGCACCTGCGCCTGCCGGTGGGGTGACCCATAGTTTCAGCTTGGTGGTGTCGATCTCTTGGAGGCGCTGGTAAGTGTTCCGCAGGTCGGCCAGCAATACAGCGCTGTCCGCGCGCTCAAGGTCGCTAGCGTCTATCGTCCTAAGTGCTGATTTGAGGAAGTCATTTTCACCGCTGTCGTCTGAATTAAACTGCTGAGATGTTTCTAAAATCCGTGAAATGACATCGTCATTCATGCCGCTTGCTCCCTGACTCGCGTGCCAAGAGTAGGCCGGAAACGAACGAAATGTCTCCATCGTCTGTTTCAAACGCCCATTATGCTACGGCACTTGTTTCAGCAGAATGTCACATTGAGGCAAACTGTTTCTCAATTCGGCCTGAGAACGAATAGTTAAACGCTTGTTAATGCCGACCAGAGTGGTAGTGTTAGGGGGTAAAGTTCGGAGGCCCTCATGCGCCAACTCCAACGCTATGTCTCTTACGCAGCCCTCGCGGGCGCGCTGATCCTAGGCATCGTCGTCACGACCCACGCCGGTCCATTCTTCTGATCTCTAATGTAGGGTCTGCTGCGGCAGCGCTGCGAAATCTCGAGTATCGATCTCCGGCCCTTGCCAGAAGACGATGTAGAGCAGATCGCGCCCATCCTCGTCGGTGATTTCGATACAGCGCGGCACGCCGAGCTGTTCATGATCGCCTGCAATTCTCTCGATGATAGCTCGCCCCATCTCAGCAGCATTCTGCTCTGCGGCGTCGAGATTACTGTGTTCGCTGCCCACGTCATCGCGGAACAACTCGTCGTCTATGCGAAGGTTGAAATAAAAACGCGGCACGCTCGATCTCCAATCACCCAAAGATAACGCGACAGAGGGCAAAACCGTTGCCACTCCTGTGTTACCCGCTGTTTTTGGGCAGGGCATAGTTACGATTATGCCAAAGCAATGGTGTCGCTTTTGTGTTGGTTTCTGCCTCGATCAACGCTCCGGCGAACAGCACATGCGTTCCCGTTTCCATTGAACCGATCACTTCGCAGTCCACCGTCATAGCCGCGCCCAAGAGTTTGGGATGGCCCGAGTGCCAGCGTGTCCAGCGCCCCACATCGAAGCGCCGCTCTGGTGCAAGCTTGCCGGCGAAAGCGTCTGCAATATCGCTTTGATCATCTCTGAGCAGCGCCAGAGAGAAACCGCCGGTTTTAGCAATCACATCGGCCAATCGGCTGACAATATCGATGGAAATCAAAATGGCTGGAGGCTGCGCCGAAAGCGACATAACCGAGGTGACCGTACGCCCAACCATTTCATCGCCCCGTCTCGCCGTCACCACATGCACACTGGAGGCGAGGGTCGCCATAGCCTGCCGAAACTCTGCTTCGCCGACCGTAGAATTGCGTAACGGACGCATCCGCATGGTGTCGGGCAAATCGAATTCAGCAATCATCGGTGGGGTCGGTCGTTTCGTGGTCAAAATGTCTACGCGGCTCGCGTTCGGTAAAAGCGTTTGGCAGGTGATGCTCTGGTGCCCATGGGCGGTCCGTTAGGCAGCAGATCAACGCTGCTCCGAGGTTTTCAGATGTTACTCGCTTGCATGCGGAGCTCAGAAACGGTATTTCCAAGTCATGCCTTTGAAAACCGTGCAGCAAGATAAGTCAAGCTCTGATCGTCAAGACGCTCAGTGGTCGCCCCGCAGCCCGTCGGAGCGTCTGTTGATGGTCCTGAAAATGCACGGCGAGCTGTCGTCTGCCGAGGTGGGTGAAAAGCTCGGGATCACCGGCGAGGCTGCTCGCCAGCAGCTTTTGCGCCTAGCGGCGGACGGTCTGGTCGAAGCCTGCCCGGTCCCCTCCAAAGCGGGCCGCCCGACCCAAATTTGGTCGCTCACACCGGCGGCACAGTCCCATTTCCCGGATACGCACGCCGCACTGACCGTTCAAATCCTCGACATCGTGCGCGCCACCCTTGGTGAAGCCGCCTTGGACCAGATCGTCGCGCAACGCGAGGCCGATACGCTCAAGCTCTATTCTGCCGCCACCGCAGACCTCACAGCGCTCACCGATCGTGTTGACGCCTTGGCGCAGGCCCGCTGCACCGAAGGCTATATGAGTTCTTGGTCGCAGGCCGAAGACGGATCGATCCTGCTCATCGAAAACCATTGTCCAATTTGCGCTGCCGCGACGTCCTGCCAGGGTTTTTGCCGATCAGAACTTTCGGTGTTCCAATCGGTATTGGGCGACGATGTTGCCGTTGAGCGGCTCGAGCACGTCGTCTCGGGCGGGCGTCGTTGCTCTTACTCCATTAGGCCCATTTCATCATGACCCAATCAGACCGCCCCGTTGGCACGCGCCTGCACCGCATAGGCTGGGATACGCCCGATGGCCTCAGCGAAGAGCTGATCCGCGCTGTCGTGGATGAGTTCTATGCCCGGGCGCGCAGGGATGATGTTGTTGGCCCGGTGTTCAATTCCAAAATCGCCGCTGACGAATGGCCTCACCATCTCAGCAAGATCGCCGACTTCTGGAGTTCCATGCTGCTCGGCTCCGGGCGTTACGATGGTCGCCCCATGCCCAAACATATGGGCATCCCCGAACTGTCGGACGCCCATTTCATGCGCTGGCTGCGTCTCTTCCGCGAGACCGTAACCGAGCTCTGTCCGCCCGATATCGCGGCCGTGTTCATTGAGCGCTCTGAGCGCATTGGCAATTCCTTCCGCATGAATATCTTCATGCGTCGCGGCGATGACATCACCCGTCTCGCCCCACTGCCACGAGAAGCCTCGCCTGTCTGGCGGCCAGAAGACTAAGGCACAAAACCCTCTTTCGGATCGCCCCCATATGCGCCACACATAGCTGGGTGGACGCAAGGGAGAGCGAGCATGAGTTTTCGAGCACTGCTGACGAGAAAGACTGATGAGGCTGGCCTCGTCTCACAACTTGTCACCCTCGACGACGCGCAACTGCCGCCCGGTGATGTCGTCGTTGACATTGATTTTGCCGGTTTCAATTACAAAGATGGCCTTTGCCTGCTCGGTAAAGGCGGTCTGGTTCGCAGCTTCCCGCACATCGCTGGCATAGATTTCTCAGGCATTGTTCGCGACAGCAAGGACGAGCGCTATGCTCCCGGAGACGCCGTTGTGCTCACCGGCTGGAGGGTGGGCGAGCTCCATTGGGGCGGCTTCTCCCAACGAGCGCGCGTCAACGCCGATTGGCTCGTGCCCCTTCATACCAAGCTCGATACCCGTGCCGCCATGGTGCTCGGTACTGCCGGGCTTACGGCCATGCTGGCCATCAATCGTCTTGAGGGACATGGCCTAACCCGAACTTCTGGTGATGTTTTGGTGACAGGCGCTGCCGGGGGCGTCGGCTCTATCGCGGTCGGCCTTCTGTCCAATTTGGGTTATGCCGTCACCGCACTCTCAGGTCGCGCTGAACACACGCCAATGCTGAAAGCGCTTGGCGCGAAGAGCATCATCAGCCGAGACGATTTTCTGGCAGAGCCCGACAAACCACTCGAAACCGCCCGCTGGGCAGGCGTTGTCGACTGTGTGGGTGGCAATATCTTGGGCAAGGTTTTGCGCCAGCTCGCCTATGATGGCTCTGTCGCAAGCCTGGGCAATGCTGCGGGCCTTGAGCTGAACACCAATGTGCTGCCCTTCCTGCTGCGCGGCGCCAACATCCTCGGCATCGATAGTGTCATGCAGCCCTATGAGGCGCGGATGGCCGCTTGGGGGCGCTTGGGGGATATCTTTGATCAATCCCAATACGCCACCAACGTCGAAGAGATTGGCCTCGCGGTCTTGCCGGAAAAGGCGCAGCAAATCCTTGCCGGAAAAACCCACGGCAAGCTGGTCGTCAATCCAGCGCTCTAGGAGCCATTCTCGCGCGCAAAAGTGCCGGGTCTTGCAATTGCATCCGATTTGTCGCCACAACTATCTGGATCGAAGAGATCGCCCCGTTTGCGGATTACGGCCGGGGAGGGAGGATGACAGGACGCTGACAGACTCTGCGCCGTAAGCTGAGGGACGGACGAAAAACGTTCGCTATTGTTCTAGGGAGGAACCATGAACAAGCTATTTTTAGCAGCGCTGGTCACCAGCGCTATGGCCGTACCTGCATTTGCAGCTGACTATTCTATCATCGCTCCGGCCGCGCCGGGCGGTGGTTGGGACCAGACGGCCCGTACCATGCAAGAAGCACTCGTTGCTGATGGTATCTCGGCTAACGTGCAGGTCACCAACGTACCGGGCGCAGGCGGCACCATTGGTCTTGCCCAGTTCGCCACGCAGGAATCTGGCAATGCCAATGCTCTGATCGTCGGTGGCTATGTGATGGTTGGTGCGATCCTCACCAACGCATCGCCCGTCACGCTTGCTGATGTGACCCCAATTGCGCGCCTCACTGGTGAAGCTGTTGGTATCGTCGTTCCCGGCGCGTCCGACATTCAGGACATGGCGGGCCTCGTCGCTAAGCTTAAGGAGAACCCAGGTGGCGTGTCTTGGGCTGGTGGTTCTGCTGGTGGCGCTGACCACATCACTGCAGGTCTCATCGCCAAAGCCGTTGGCGTCGATCCGACCCAGGTAAACTACATTGCCTATTCCGGCGGTGGCGAAGCGCTCGCTGCTATCCTCGGCAATCAGGTGACTGTTGGCGTTTCCGGTATCAGCGAATTTGCGTCGCAAATCGCAACTGGCGATCTCCGCCTCCTGGCTGTTTCGACCGACACCCGCGTTCCAGGCTTTGATGCGCCAACCCTTCAGGAAGCTGGCGTTGATACCGCTGTTCAGAACTGGCGCATGGTTGCAGCTGCACCCGGCATCACCGATGAGCAGAAGGCGACCATCACTGCCGACATTAAGAAGATGGCCGAATCCGCAACATGGAAGGCCGCTCTTGAAAGCCGCGGTTGGGTCGACACCTATCTCGATGGCGATGCTTTCACCGCTCAGCTCGAAGCAGATATTTCTGCCACCGAAGCCATTCTGAAAGACATTGGCCTCGTCCAATGATCAACGGCTCACCACAGCCGACGCGTCGCCCCGATGGGGCGGCGCTTATTATCGGCGTCATCCTCGCCATCATTTCTGCTGTGATCTTCTGGCAAACCAGCCAGATGCGCATACCGCCCATTCAGCAAAAAATGGGTCCGCACGTCTTCCCCTATGTCATCGCGACCGGGTTGGCGCTGCTCTCCGTGGGGACATTTATCTCCGCTGCACGAAATGGTTTCCCAGAACGCAGTAAAGACGACATCGGTCCGATCCTTTGGGTGGTTGGCGGTCTCGTCGCACAGATACTCCTGCTCTCAACGGCTGGTTTCTCGATCGCTACAGGTCTTCTTTTTGCCTTCACGGCAAAAGCCTTTGGCCGCGGTCCGCTTTGGCAAACCATCCCTATCGGCATCGTTTTTGCCTTTGTCGTCTGGTTCATCTTCGCCAAGGGGCTGCAACTCTCGCTCCCCATGGGCGTGCTTGAGCGGTTTCTAACGACGGGGAGTTTCGTCTGATGAACACATTCGAACTTCTCGCCCAAGGTCTTATGGCCGCGATGCAGGTGCATAACCTGCTTTACGCGCTCATCGGCGTAACCCTCGGCACGGCCGTTGGTGTTCTGCCCGGCATCGGCCCTGCGCTCACCGTCGCGCTGCTTTTGCCCGTCACCTACAAGCTTGATCCGGCAGGTTCGCTGATCATGTTTGCGGGCATTTATTATGGCGGCATGTATGGCGGCTCCACCACCTCCATCCTGCTCAATACCCCCGGCGAGAGTGCGTCCATCGTCACCGCGCTTGAGGGGAATAAAATGGCCCGCAAGGGCAGGGGTGGTCCTGCTCTCGCCACGGCCGCGATTGGCTCGTTCGTCGCCGGTCTCTTGGCGACCCTTGGCTTAGCCTTCATCGCTCCATTCGTCGTGAAATTCGCGCTCGCCTTTGGCCCTGCCGACTATTTCGCACTGATGGTTCTGGCCTTCGTCACCGTCTCGGCCGCCTTTGGCGATAGTGCGCTGCGCGGGCTAACCGCGCTGTTCATTGGTCTCGGCTTGGGCCTGATCGGTATCGATCTTCAATCGGGTCAGACCCGGCTCGCCTTTGGCGTCATGGATTTGCTCGACGGCATCGAGGTCACCACCCTTGCAGTTGCGCTCTTTGCCATAGGGGAAACACTCAAAACCGCATCGGATCGCGATCAGGTCAACGCTCAGGTGATGGCCGTCAAAGGCTCTGTCTGGATGACGATTGAGGATTGGAAACGGTCTTGGGCGCCGTGGCTACGCGGCACGGCCATCGGTTTTCCAATCGGGGCCATGCCTGCGGGTGGCGCGGACGTCGCGAGCTTCCTCTCCTACAGCACCGAAAAGTCCTTTGCCAAAAAGCCGGAAGAGTTCGGCCATGGCGCCATCGAGGGTGTCGCTGGCCCGGAAGCGGCCAATAATGCCTCCGCAGCGGGTACGCTCGTGCCACTGCTGACGCTCGGCCTGCCGACCACAGCAACCGCTGCGATTATGTTGGCGGGCTTCCAGCAGTTCGGTCTGCAGCCGGGCCCGCTGCTGTTCACCAACAACTCCAGCCTCGTCTGGGCGCTGATTGCTTCGCTTCTGGTCGCCAACTTCATGCTGCTGGTTCTCAACCTGCCGCTGATTGGTCTCTGGGTGAAACTCCTCACCGTGCCAAAGCCTTGGCTCTACGGCGGCATTCTGGTGTTCGCGACACTGGGTACACTCGGCGCCAATGGGGCAATGTCCATGGGCATTGGCCCCGTTCGCATCTCGTTCGAGCTGGTGCTGCTCTTGGTCTTTGGCGTCTTGGGTTACATCCTGCGCCGCTTTGGCTATCCAATCGCGCCGGTGGTGGTCGGGCTTATTCTCGGCCCTATGGCCGAGCAGCAATTGCGCCGGGCGCTGGCGATCAGCCAAGGCGACATTGGCTATCTCTTCGCCTCGCCAATCGCCATCGTGCTCTATGTGGCGGCCTTTATCGCGGTGGCTGTGCCCATGTACTTCCGCCTCAAAGGCAAGGGGCAAGTGCTCGGCAGCCTCGCCAGCGACGAAGACTAAAAACAAAAGCCCGGCTGAGTGATCAGCCGGGCTTAATTCTTCTGCGAGGAAAGGCTCTCTAGCCTTAGCGGCGGATGCTCTCGAACTGCGCTGGGTCAATGCCCAATGCGTTGAGGTGCTTAGCCTTCGGTGCGCGTCCGCCTTCAACAGCTGCCGAAACTGCAGCAGCGCTGCCGAATACGGTCACAAAGGTGTCGAGGGTCGCAAAGAACTTGTTCTTGCGGGCGGTGCTCATCGGTCTATCCTTTCTGGGCCCGTGACATTCACGGGACGTTGCATGCCCTTAAGATAGGTTGCTTTCCGCCCAAGAGTACCGGGCCTTTGCTCAAAACAGCCATGCACTGAGCGCTTGGCCTTGCTTAGTTCTTTGGCGACACGATCTCCTGCCAGGTTGTCAAAAACCTTTGGCGCCGCAGCGTATCGAGAGAAACGAGCAGTCCCGGTCCCAGTGGAATAGGCTGGATCACGCCGCGCCCGAGCGCAGCAATCGTCTCGCTCGACCATTCGCCGTCGCTATTGGGAATAACCGAGCCAAGCGCGGTCGGGCCCGCTGCCACAGCTTGCCCGTCGGGCGATAGCGCAAAGTCGACAAACGCCTTGGCAAGATCGGTGTGGTCCGCCGTCTGCGGGATGAACATCGAGCGTGTCAGGACCAATACATAATCGTCTGGCACCACGATTTCGATATTGGCTCCCTCCGCTTTGCGAGCAAAGGCATAGGACCCCAGGACATTGAACCCCAGCGCCAGGCGTCCCTCAGCAACGCCGTTCAAGATGGCCGGGCTCGATCCCGAAAACTCCGCGCCAACCCGTCCAAAAGCGGTAGCTAATCGCCAGAAGGTCGATGATATCATCTGGTCCTGCGCAGCCAACAAATAACCCACACCTGATAGGGCGATGTCATAGGTCGAGATGCGCCCGGAAAATCTCTCCGCCTGCGCTTCGAGCAGTTCTGCCAGAGTGAGATGGGTGCGTGGCACTTCCTCTGCAGCGACCAAATCGGGATTATAGATCGTCACCGCGGGCTCAAACGTGAACCCGAAAACCTCGTTGCGCCAATGCGCCCAATCCGGCAGCGCGCCGAGATAGGGGCTGTCATAGGCCAGCGCATAGCCATCATTAGCCAGCTTGACCTGCAAGTCCGATGCCGAGCTGATGATGAGGTCGGTGCCTTCTATGATCGTACCATCGAGGAAGGCCTCATAAAGGGGCAGGGATGCCATTTCCTCATAGTGCACCTCGACCTGCGGATGCAGCTGCTGGAACCGTTCTATAAAATGCGCAAAGAGCGGGGTATCGGTTACCCCTACAATGGTCAGAACCGTAGGGCTGGTTTCATCGAGTGCAGGATACCGGGTCGACCCCGCCAGTGGCGACACGATGGGGATTAGACTGACGGCTAAAACCACGCCGACAACCCAAGTCCATTGCGTCAAATGGTTCTTTGGCATGGGAAACTTCATCTCGACGTTCAATCCACCTTCCGAGCGATCTTTCAGTGTTAGCTGCCCCTTATGCGCTTCGACCACGCGCGCGACGATGGACAATCCGAGCCCCGATCCGACCTTGCCCGCACTGGCTTTACCCCGCTTAAAGCGGCCCATCACTTGGTTCTTCTCATGCGCTTCCAGCCCCGGTCCGCGATCAAGCACGCGCAAGACGACATCGCTCTCTGAGTTGGTTACGGCGATGTCGATGGGCCCATCGGAATAGGTCAGAGCATTATCGACTACATTGCGCAGCATCTCGCGTAATGCCACGCGGTCGCCCGGTATCGTCGCGAGCGCAGCGGCAGGGGAAATGCTCACGCCCACACGCGCGCTCTGCTTTTCATCCAATCGGGTCACCACTTCGTCGACCAGAGCAGCAATCGACGTTGTGCTGCCCTCATGATTATCCAGCCGATGGGAAACGGTCGCTTCCATCAGCAACTGATTGACCAATTGGCTGGCCTGCACCGCGCTACCGTGAATACGCGCGACCCGCTGCCGAAGCTTTTTCGGGTCTTGTTCTTCCAGCGCCACCTCTGCTTGGGCGCGGATGGAGGCGAGAGGCGTGCGCACTTCATGGGCCGCTTCCGCCACAAGGCCCGACACACGTTCCATGGCATTGCGCAGCCGCGCCATAAACCCGTTCAGCGCCACCACCAGATGATCGACTTCCACCGGCACAGGCAAATCCACCGGATCCAAATCCTCCGGACGACGCGCGCGCAAATTGTGTTCCAGCTGGGTCAGTGGCGCAAACATGCGCGAAATGCCGAACCAAACGAGACCGATCGCGAGGAGCGTCAACGCCACCACAGGCAGCACGGCATTGGAGAGAATTTCTGCCGCCAAGGCCTCTCGCTGTCGCTGGGTCTCTGCCACATGGATTGTTACCCAACCCGTGTCCGTTGGGGTCGATATCAACCGCCCCACACTGGCGACACGCACCAACTCCCCACGATAGGACACGTCATGGAATAGCGGCACTGCCTCTGTCGTCTCGCGCATGAACTGGGCGAGATCATCATAGCCCGTCACGGTGCGCCCATCGGGGTCCTCTACAGCGTAGAACACCCGGTCTTGACCAGAGAACATGGCAAAAGCAGCGAAAGGCAGTTCGACGATAACATCGTCATTCTCCACCTGAACAGCGCCCGCGATTGTCAGAGCAGAGGCCGCCAGAAGGCGATCAAAGGCGCGGTCCGCTGCGCGTTCGGAATAGTCCCGAATGAAGACGATCAGGCTCAGCGACGAAGCCAATAAGAGGCATATCGCCAGAATGAAGATGCGCTTGTGGATGGAAAACCGTCGTACAGGCAAGTCTGTGCTCAAGATACAACTCGCGCGATATAGCCAACGCCGCGGACAGTGCCGATTTCGATACACGCTTCTGCCAGCTTCTTGCGCAGGCGCGAAATGTGCAATTCCAGCGCGTTGATGGATACGCCTTCATCGAAGCTGAACAGCTGGTTCATGAGCCGTTCTTTCGCCACCACCTTACCAATGTTGACGATCAAAATTTCCAGCAAGCGAAACTCGCGGCGCCCGAGTTCCACCGGCGTGCCTCCGATCAGTGCATGCATGCCCGCCACATCAAGGGTGAGATTGCCCACTTCCACCAGGCTTGAGGTTTGCCCGCCAGATCGACGCAGCAAGGCCCTCAGACGCGCTTCCAGCTCTCGCAAATCGAAGGGTTTGACGATGTAGTCGTCCGCCCCAAGGTCAAGGATCGAGACCTTGTCGTCGATCTCAGACCGCGCGGTCATGACCAATACTGGCGCGCTAAACCGCCGCTTCCGCAGTTCTGCGATCACGGTAATGCCGTCCTTATTGGGTAGCATCAAATCCAGTGCGACCACATCGAAAGCATCGCTCTCGGCCGTGGCCACCACGTCCGCTCCGTCCTTGACCCATTCCACCGAATGGCCCGCATTGCGTAGGCGCTGTTCGATAGCTTCCCCAAGGTCCTCGTTATCTTCCACCAGCAGTATACGCATGCGCCAGAGTCTCCCTGCATGTATACTAGCGCATTTCGTGTGATTTGGATCGGGTTAGCGGGTTGTTTTTGATAGCCATATGCCGTCCTTATGGCCTTGTGAGAACTTTGCCTTAACGGCGAAAAGAATGCCGATCCGTCTGGATAAAAATCGCTCGCAAAGCCTGAAAGTGCCATCTTTGCCTCGTCATCTGCGGCTCCAGTGGATAGTTGCGTAGCTGCAGGCGAGCGGTAATCCGGCGCGAATTTGACTGTAGTTTCTTCTCTCTGTGTTTGTTGCAACTATTTCTGCAAGTGGACTTTTCGTCGCTGGTAGGTATTCATCCTGATATACTCTGAGATATATTGAATAGGGTTCTGGTGTGGCGGGAAAAATAGATGTAAATCGTTAGTGTGACCACGCTCGTCGCAATGCGTCGCCACCGATGTCTACTCACCGAAGTGTTGAGATATTGCGGCCCGAATATAGTTTTAAGAGTTTTGAGGCGCATAGTCTGCGCCTCCTCAGTGGAGGACGAGTTGTCGATGAAAAACGGCAATGGAGCCGTTTCGGATTGTCATCACAACACAGTCATTCCGGCGACGGTCTCAGAGGCAGATGTAAGTGAATCGGTAGCGGCGGATCGCCTCTTGGCCGATTTGTCGGCTGGCCGTCTGACGCTTGTGCAACAGGGCATTCATTTACGAGATGACCCGCAACACACGCTCTATCATGAATGTCTCTTGCGCCGTTGTGCTGGTGCATTGAACGGTCCATCGCTATTCATAGGGATTGCGGCCGCAGAGCGACTTGGTCGCATCCGCCCGATTGATCATTTCGTGGCGCTGACAGTGGTGCAGTGGCTGATTGATCAGCCCGAGGCGCGTCTTGGCGTCAATATTTCTGCCAACAGCGCTGTCCTCGACGACCAATGGGGCGAGTTTTTTGCGCTGGTCGATGCACACGAAGGCGTTGCTAACCGCTTGGTGGTCGAGGTCACAGAAACGGCGGCCCTAGCGCCTGGCTATGGCGCTTTCATCCAAGCCTTGCGCTCACGCGGTATCAAGATCGCGCTGGATGACTATGGCGCAGGTCACAGCACGCCAGAGCGCTTGGTGCAAATCCGACCTGATATCGTGAAAATCAACGGCCACTACACGCGGAATGCGCGACAGGGAGAACCTGCGGCCATCGAACTGCGCGGCGTCGCTCAAGACCTGCGCGCCTTTGGCGGCGTTCTGGTTCTTGAAGGCATAGAAACCGAATTCGATCGGAACACTGCATTCATGGCGGGAATTTCGTGGATTCAAGGGTTTGGCGTAAGCCAGTAACGGGAGCGGTCCCAGCATTCCGTCTCGAGGAAATCCAGATCGGCCGGCGATGCGATCAATGCGCGCTCCCAAGAGATCACCGCACCGCACGATATAGTGCGCTCGTAGGGCTCCAACGCGCCAAATTCTAGCGAACTTCGCGCCAAATTTGGCTATTCTGGCTAAAAAATCGACAAACACTTTCCTATCTTTATGGGGTGCATCATCCCCCGCTTGCCGCTACAATGCACATATAAACGCGTTGCAAGTGGACGAGGCGGCGGATGACCGACTTGCACAGTGAAGCGGTTGAGATATTGCTCTCCTCGGAGCTTGGTCTTACGGCCAGAGCAGTGAACGCAAAGAGTCCCGGAGTTGATGGTGACAAGTAAGCTTGAACAGTTGAAGTCAATGTCGGTGGTTGTCGCCGATACAGGCGATCTGGAAGCGGTGCGCAAATTTGTACCTCAGGATTGCACCACCAATCCCTCTATCGTGCTGAAGGCACTTCAGAGCCCAGCCTTTGCTTCGCATTTCGATGAAGCTGTCGGCGCGCTCGCTGGCGAAGCCAATGCCGTTACCAAGATTGCTGACCGCCTGACCATCGACGTCGGCGCAGCCCTTGCCGAACTCGTTCCCGGTCGCGTCTCCACCGAAGTTGACGCTGACCTGTCCTTTGATGCTGTCGCATCTGAAGCAAAGGCCAAGGCGATCATCGACGCCTATGCTGCCCGTGGCATTTCCAAGGACCGCATTCTCATCAAGCTCGCTGCGACCTGGGAAGGCATCACTGCCGCCCGCGCTCTGCAGAAGGCTGGCATTGATTGTAACCTGACCCTCGTCTTCTCGCAGGCTCAGGCTATTGCTTGCGCGGACGCTGGCTCGTTCCTGATCTCGCCATTCGTTGGCCGTATCACCGACTGGTTCTCCAAGTCGACGGGCCAGACCTACACCCCAGATCAGGATCCGGGCGTCATTTCGGTTCGCGGCATCTACGAATATTTCAAGGCGCACAACATCCCGACCATCGTGATGGGTGCTTCCTTCCGCCATACCGGCCAGATCGAAGCCCTCGCTGGTTGCGATCGTCTCACCATCGCGCCAGCGCTGCTCGAACAGCTTGCTGCAGACACCGGTGAACTGCCACGTGCGCTCGACGGCGCTAAGGGCTCGCCTGCCAAAATCGATCTGACGGAAGCCAAGTTCCGCTGGGCGCTCAATGAAGACGCAATGGCCACCGAAAAGCTTTCGGAAGGCATCCGCAACTTCAACGCCGACACCAAGAAGCTCTACGCTCTAATCAACGAAAAGATCGCAGCGCGCTAAGTCGCTTCTGCTGTAAATATTAAACGGCGGCTCGGGAAACCGGGCCGCCGTTTTGTTTTGTCTAGCTAAGCTTTAGCGCGTTGCAGCGTAAAGACTGCCGGCACGGCCGCCAGAGCGGCAATAACCGAGCACTGGGCCATCAATGGCCTCAAGGGCCTGGGTGAACTTGATCAACTGTCCTTCGCCGAGTGGGCCCGACACCGGAACATGAAAGGCCTGCAGTCCGGCTGCGCTCGCTGCTGCGGCGATGTCGTCAAAGCTTGGCTGATTTGGGTCTTCATCGTCCGGACGCGCGCACACAATACCCTTATAGCCTGCGGCGACGATTTCGGGGATGTCGGAAGTCTGGATCTGCCCGGTCTGACCAAAGCGTTCGTCAACAATCTTGATGTTCATCAAACTTAATCCTTCTTCTTATTGAGCCCGTTGAGGGGCACTTTTAAATAGCTCGTGCCATTGTCTTCGGCTTTGGGCAGATGACCGGCGCGCATATTGATCTGCAGCGAGGGGATGATTAGGCGCGGCATCGAGAGTGTGGCATCGCGCGCTTCACGCATCGCCACAAACTCATCTTCCGTTGTGCCCTTACCGACGTGGATATTGAACTCCCGCTGTTCGCCAATAGTGGTTTCCCAACGGATGTCGCGCCCATTCGGTCCATAGTCGTGGCACATAAACAGACGTAACTCGTCCGGAAGCTGCAACAGCCGCTGGATTGAGCGATAGAGTGTGCGCGCGTCTCCGCCCGGAAAATCCGCACGCGCCGAGCCACCATCCGGCATGAAGAGAGTGTCGCCGACAAAGGCAGAATTGCCAATCACATGCACCATATCCGCAGGCGTATGGCCGGGTGTGAACAGGGTGTAAGCCGTCAGAGTCCCGATCTGATAGCTGTCGCCGTCCTTGAACAGACGGTCAAACTGCGAGCCATCACGTTGGAACTCCGTCCCTTCGTTGAAGATCTTCCCAAACGTGTCCTGCACCACCGAAATTTGGTCGCCAATGCCAAGCTGGCCGCCGAGCTTGCCCTGAATATAGGGCGCCGCAGACAAATGGTCGGCGTGGACATGGGTTTCGATCAGCCACTCAACGGTCCAGCCCTTTTCCGTGATGAACGCGATGATCTCATCTGCGCTTTCATAAGAAATGGCACCCGAGGCGTAGTCAAAGTCCATCACACTGTCGACCACAGCGCAGGCGTTCGAATTGGGGTCTTTGACCACGTAACTGATGGTGTTGGAGTCATCATCGAAGAAGGCGACGACGTCTGGTTTCACCCTGAGGTCCGGCGTGAACGGGATCGGGGCAGCAGTCATTTTAGTCTCTCAATCTAACTTTACGCCGCCTTGGTGGCGCGTGTGCGTAAGACGGTGGTCGCGGCGATACCTGCGATCATGGCCATAACGAAGATAAACGGTTGGATGTTGCCTGAGCCGAGCGCCGGAATGGCTCCGCCCGGACAAAATCCCGCGATCCCCCAACCAATGCCGAACACTGCCGAGCCAATCACCAGAGGCTTATCGATGGTGGTTTTCGTCGGCAGGTGAAACACTTTGTCAAACACGGGCATCGGGCGTTTGAGCACAAAGCGATAGCCAATGAATGTGACAGCGAGGGCAGATCCCATCACCAGCATCAAACTCGGATCCCAAGTGCCGAATACGTCGAAGAAATTGAGCACCTTGGCTGGATTACCCATGCCCGAAATCACAATTCCAGCGCCGAAAACGAGGCCGATAAGACCAGCAGACAGAATGCGGATCATATTAGAAGCCTCCGAGCACGTGGCGAATAACAAAGACGGTGATCAGCGTTGTCGCCATAAACGTCACCGTTGCAACGATCGAACGGGTCGACAACCGCGCTATGCCGCAAACGCCATGTCCCGAGGTGCAGCCGCCGCCAAAGGTCACGCCTACGCCAACGAGCAAACCGCTCAGAACAATCGCCCAGGCCGGGAAGTCGGCCGCGAACGGCAAGGGGCTGCCTGTAACGAGCGTCAACAGCAGAGGGGCAGCGATGGCGCCGAGTAGGAAGGCAACACGCCAACCGGCGTCTCCTTTTGGCATGATCGCTCCTGCCAAAATGCCGGTCATGCCAGCGATACGGCCATGAAATGCCATGAGAAGCACAGCGCTAAGGCCAATCAGGCTGCCGCCCAATAGAGCCTCAATAGGGGTGAACTGGGTGATCATCGGCCATCCAAAGTTGCAAAAGCGCGGCGTCTATGCGAAACCGCTAATGTTCAGTGGATCAATATATTCGAATGTCCTAATATGTCAACTCAGGAAAGCGCTATCCCGAACGCGTCGGAGAAGCCAATGGACATGGTGGCACTTGAGCCACGCGCTGAAGAAGCCGCGCAACTGCTCACCGCCATGGCAAATCCAAAGCGCCTACTGGTCCTGTGTAACCTCTTGCATCAAGAGCGCAGC
Organism: Devosia sp. MC532; assembly: GCF_016461625.1. NCBI lineage: Bacteria > Pseudomonadati > Pseudomonadota > Alphaproteobacteria > Hyphomicrobiales > Devosiaceae > Devosia > Devosia sp. MC532. Next base: position 90,412 of record NZ_JAEMNZ010000006.1, read on the forward strand.
GTCAGCGATCTGGCCAAGCTCGTGGGCCTGGAGCAGTCGCCGCTGTCCCAACATCTCTCAAAGCTGCGCGCCTTAGGCCTCGTGAAAACCCGGCGCGATGGCCAGACGATCTACTATCGGCTCTCGTCCGAGAACGTCACGCGTCTTCTCACCACGCTCTATGAGATTTACTGCGCTTAATTGGGTGTGGATCATCTGCGCAAATGCCTTCACGGACCCGAAAGCATTCTCAGTTAGACTTTTGACGCTGCGCCAACTGTGCTAGCGGCTTGCGCATTGAGCAAGCGATTGGTCCGTTTGTGGTCTTTAGGGCATGGAGGTCGCATGTCGTCGCCTACACAGTGCTGGCAGGATGTCAGCGGTGACAATAGTCGCCTCGCCGCGCTTCATGCCTTGGATATCTTGGACAGTCCGCGCGAACCGGCTTTCGACCGAATTTCAGACCTGATCCGCTTGGTTTTCGACGTCGACATCGGGCTTGTAACCCTGATCGACGCGCATCGTCAGTGGTACAAAGCCTCTGTCGGCATGACCAATACCGAGCAGGACTTGGATAGCGCCTTTTGCCGCTTCACGCTCGAAGCGGGCGATACCGTCATCGTCAATGACGCGACCGAAGACGCTCGTTTCGCTGACCACGAGAAAGTCGTCGGCGCGCCATACATCCGCTTTTACGCGGGCACACCCATCTTCACCTCGAAGGGGCTGATGGTCGGAACCATCTGCGCTGTCGACACGAAAAAACGAACCTTCGGCCCACGCGAGATGGAAATCCTCCGTCACCTCGCAGCCTTGGTCATGCAGGGCCTGGAACTGCGGCAGGAAGCGATCACCGACGTTCTGACTGGCGCCAGCAGCCGCCGTTCCTTCAAGGAAGAAGCGAAAAAGCATATTTCGCTATCGAACCGTAACAACGCGCCGCTGAGCTGCATCTCGCTCGACATTGACCACTTTAAGCAGATCAACGACACCTACGGTCATGCCGCTGGCGATCAGGTTCTCACCGGCGTCGTGAAGGCGTTCAAAGAGACGCTGCGTCAGAGCGATATTGTGGGCCGCCTCGGTGGCGAAGAGTTTGCCGTGCTTCTGCCGCAGACTGAAGAAGCGACAGCTATGGATGTCGCGGAAAAGCTGCGCCAGGTTGTCAAAAAGCTGCGTTTTCCACACAGCCGCCCGCCCATTTCAGTAACGTCGTCTTTCGGTGTGGCATCGCTGGTTCCCGGCGACGACATTGAAGCGCTGATCGCGCGCAGCGATGCGGCGCTCTATACGGCCAAGCGGACGGGACGAGATCGTGTCCACCTTGCGCCAAAGCCCGATGAAGCAGCCAAGCTCAATCGGCGTCGCGTGCTTAAGGCCGGTCAGATCATCTTCAACGATGGCCGTTCGACCTATGATTGCACCATTCGCAGCCTATGGGACGACGGCGCTGAAGCGACACTGGCCCTGACCACTGTCCTGCCCGAACATTTTGATCTGCGGATCAAAGGCTCGACCGAGCAATATCATTGCAAGCTGCTCAAGCGCAGTGTCGGTGCCGTAGAAATGGTCTATCTGGACACGCCCAAAGGCTAAGTAATCGGCGCCCAGCGCTCGTCTTCGGTCTTTCCAAACAGCGGAGACTTGAGCGGGGCGACGATGCGGTCTTGATACCGCGCCAGCCCGTCTTTCCACCGGTTCGATTGCAGCATTGCCGCTGCAATCACCACGGGCTCAATACCCGCCTTTTCCAGCAGGCGCAGCACCGCCACCATCGAAGAGCCCGAGCTAATCACATCGTCGATCAGACACACGCGCTTGCCCTCAACCAGTGGCACCATACGCGGATCGATAAATATGGTCTTGGCATGGGTCGGGCTGGTAATCGAGCTCAGCGGCTCCGACAGCTCGTCGACATACCAAAATTTTCGCGACGTCCCCAGTGGCACCATTCTGGCGTGCCCCAGCCGCCGTGCCACGTTATTGGCCAACGGCAAGCCCAGCGTCGGCACACCGATCACGGCATCGACATCATACGGCGCGATCAGGTCCGCCATGCCTTGCGCGAGCGCATCCTCCACCACAAAACTCGCCTGATTGACGATCAGCGACGACACCGCCCGCGTCCCGTCGCCGGGCAGCACGCGCAAGGGCAGGGCGAGCTGACGCCCATCCGCAAACTCCGCCGGATAAAAGCCGGTATAGCTCTCACCCTTAGCGTGCGTGCCAGCTGGGAAAACCTCCTGCCAGAAGTGATGCGGTTCTAGGGGCAAAGCGCGTCTCTTTTCTTGTCGCTGCGTTCCGAATAACGCAATGTGCCAGCACCTTTACCCAGACTCTTGAGCCAATGGAACACCTCGATAACGCCCCGTTCGAACTTGATGACATGATCGCCCTACGGCGCGATCTGCACACCCACCCCGAACTTGGCTTTGAGGAAGTGCGCACCAGCGGCATCGTCGCCGACAAACTCGCGGAGGTCGGCATAGCCGTCCATCGCGGCCTGGGCAAAACCGGCGTCGTTGGCACCCTTAAAGTCGGCAATGGTACCCGCTCCATCGGCCTCCGTGCCGATATGGATGCGCTCGCTATGCCCGAGCTTGCCGACCGCGAGTACAAATCCACCACGCCCAACACCATGCACGCCTGCGGCCACGACGGGCATACCGTCATGCTGCTCGCAGCCGCACGCTATCTCGCCCGCACCAAGAATTTCGACGGCACTGTCCACTTCATCTTCCAGCCCGCTGAAGAAGGTCGCGGTGGGGCGAAGGCGATGATCGAAGATGGGTTCTTCGACCTCTTCCCCTGCGACGCCGTCTATGGCCTCCACAACATGCCCGGTCTTGCCACCGATGAAATGGCTGTCGTGACCGGCCCGCAACTGGCCTCGTCGGACAGCTGGGAAGTCGCCTTCACTGGTGTTGGTACCCACGGCGCCAAGCCGCATTTGGGCAAGGATGCGGTTACCGCTGCCGCCCATTTCCTCACCATGCTCCACACCATTGTGGCGCGCGTTGTCGATCCACTCCAGCCCGCGGTGGTCAGCGCCTGCGCCCTATCGGCAGGTGATTTCAAAGCGCTCAACGTCATTCCAGATGTCGTCCGCATCGGCGGCACCGCCCGCGCTTACACCCCTGCGGTGCGCGATCAGCTCGAAGCAGAAATCGGCCGGCTCGCCCATGGCGTCGCCGCGAGCTTCGGCATTGAGGTGAACTACACCTTCAATCGCCGTATTCCGCCTGTTGTGAACAATGCCGAGGTCACCGCCCGTGCACACAAGGCGGCAACAGCCGCGACAGGCCGCGCCGTGGTGACGGATTTCCCGCCGTCCACGGCTGGCGATGATTTTGCTGAGTTCGGCAATCGCGTGCCTGGGTGCTATGTCTGGCTGGGCAATGGCCCTGCGCAAGACGGCGCTTTGCACCACAACTCCCGCTACGATTTTAACGACGACGCGATCCTGACCGGCGCGCGCTATTGGGCAACGCTCGCCGAGCAGGATCTGTCGGCTTAAGAAACGAAACCGGAGTGCAGGAGATCAAGCGTCTTCTGCACATCCACCGTCATGGCGACTTTTAACGGCACGCCTGCGTTCGAGACCACCAGCGCACCCGGATCATCCGTGAGATCAAGCGCGATGGTCAGCTCTTCAATCCCGAAAATCGTCGGCTCCAGCGCATAGAGCATGACGCAAGGGTCGTGCAGCGGGCGGCTGTGGCGGCCATCAAGGAAATAGGCTTCCAACAATTTCGCGGCGACGTCGCCATGCGGCGTGCCATTAAAGGATGCGACGTATCCCTCATCTGCCCGCACTTTTCGCGTCACATCGAGCGGGATCAGCGTCAGGTCAAACCCAAAGCCGAACACCATCTCCGCCGCTTCCGGATCAACGGCAAAGTTGAATTCCGAACGCGGGCCGACATTGCCCTTCTCAACGATAGCGCCGCCCATAGCGATCACACGGCCAATCCGATGCGCCGCTTCCGGATCGTGCTGAATGAGCAAAGCCAGATTGGTCAGCGGGCCGAGAGCCAGAATATCGATGGAGCCTGCTGGTGCTGCCCGCAGCTGTTCAGCCATCCACAGATGCGCCGGGGCAGTAACCGGATTCTGACCGGGCGCTAAAGTGACCCCGCCGAGCCCGTCATTGCCGTGAATAGCCACTTCATCGATAGCGTTTCGCACCAGCGGCGCGTTTGCGCCTCGGGCAATCGCCACATCCCCGCGACCCATCAGGGTCGCAAGGCTTGCAGCATTCGCTGTGGTCCGCTCAATCCCAATATTCCCGGCCACAGTAGCGAGGCCGAGAACATTGAAACGCTCACTGCCAAAGGCAAAGAGCACAGCGATTGCGTCGTCGAGACCGGGATCGGTGTCGATAATAACCGAGCGATTAGTCATAGAACGGCTGAATCACCATTTCAGGAACTTTTACCAGACCCTTGTCCGTGATGCGGATTTCCGGGATCACCGAGAGCGGGATGAGGTTGAAGCCCATATACGGAATGGCGCAGCCCATCTCGTCCCAGACCTTCTTGAGAACCTTGGTTTCTTCCGCCACCTCATGAACGCGCTTGTCGGAGATAAGACCCGCGACAGGCAGCGCTACAAAGGACAGCACCGCGCCGTCCTTGACCACAACGATACCGCCATTGGCGTCTTCAATGGTCTTGAGCGCCAGCTGCATGTCGGCCTCATTGGTGCCGGCGATGATGATGTTGTGGCTGTCGTGTCCAACCGAAGACGCAACCGCGCCGCCCTTGAGATTGAACTCATGCAAGAAGCCATGGGCGATACCGCCATTGGTCTTGCCGTGACGCTCAACCACGGTAACGAAGCAGAGGTCGTGGTTCTCGAGTGTTGTCGCCCAGTCGCCCGTTGGGGTGATTTCAACCTTGCGATGGGGCAAGGTGATGCCTGGCATTTCAATGCCAATAGCATTGGCCGTCACCGGACCTGCTGGCAGTTCTGGGGTGAGCTTTAGGCCCTTTGGCAAATGGACCGTATTATACGCCGCGCGTGGATAGACGTAGCGCTGCTCCAGCGTTTCATCGAGCAGCGATGTGATCTTGCCACCCTCGACCATCAGCTCGCCACCGTACCAGGTGTTGACTGGCTTAAGATCGTCATTGAGCAGCACGAGGTCAGCTCGACGACCGCCGCCCAGACCACCGATTTCATCGCCCATGCCAAAGCGGGTCGCGCCGTGTAGCGAGCCCATGGCCCAAGCCTGTTCTGGCTTTACGCCGCAACGAATGGCTTCTCGCACCACCCAGTCGAGACCGAATGTAAGAAGATCGTCCGCATCACGGTCGTCGGTGCACACCGCGTAGCGCTTGTGGCTCGCACCCATTTCGGTGATCGGCCTGATCGCGTCAACAATCGAGTTCCAAGGCGTCGCTGGGTTGCCGCCGCGCAGGAACACCCAGATACCGGCTTCAAGGAAATCTTCCGAAATGTCCTTGTCGACCGCTTCATGCGTGTCGGTCACGCCTGCTGCCGCATAGGGCGCAACAAACTCACGGCCATAGACGTGGCCCGAAACCGGACGGCCGCGCTTGAGGCTTTCCGCGATAATGGCGTGCGAGCGCGGGTCGCCCATAGCGACCGGCACAAAGTCCATCTTCTCGCCCAGCGCCACGGCTTCTGGCCATTTGTCAAAGATCGCACCGATCTTCTCAGGCGTCAGATCGCCACCAGCGGTTTCGAGTTCTGGCGAGGTCGCCGGAACCGTGGACGGCACTGTGAGGAAGATCGAGAGCGGCGCCAAACGCGCATCTTCCAGCATGGCCTCAACGCCTGCAACGTCCATGACGTTACCGATTTCGTGGCTGTCGCAGAAAATGGTGGTCGTGCCGTTGAGCAGCGCGCCTTCCGCATATGCGCAGGCCGTGACCATCGAGCTTTCAATGTGAATATGCGGGTCCACCAGACCCGGCGCGATAATGCCGCCCTTGGCGTCGTAAACGTGCTTGGGTGCCGGTGCCGACTTATAAGCGCCCGCTGGCTTGATCGCAGCGATACGACCGCCCGAGAGCCAGATTTCCTTATTGTCGAGAATGCGCTCGGAATAGGTCGAGAGCACGCGTGCACCCGTAATGACCACATCGGCTGCAGCACGGCCCCCGGCAACAGCCGCGAGCTGGGTAATTTGCGTATAGAGCGGGCTTACAGAGAAGCGCGTGATCATCGCCATAGGTTATTGCTCCGAGAAAGCGTGGAGGATGCGCACCCAAGAGCGGATGCCCTTGTGGAAGCTGGAGAGGTCGTATTTTTCGTTCGGGCTATGAATGCGGTTGTCAAAGCGCGCAAACCCGATGAGCAGAGATTCCATGCCCAGGCGGTTCTTGAATTCGCCCAGAATAGGGATGGAGCCGCCTGTACCCGCCAGCGCGGTCTCGCGGTTCCACTCCGTCGTCAGCGCCGCCTGCGCTTTGCGGAGCAGCGCGCCGTCAAGCGACATGGATTGCGCTTCGGCCGCCGCATAGCTCTTGAACTTCACCGAGCAATCGGCCGGGATCATGCTACGCACGAAGTCGCGGAACAGCTCACGGATACGGTGCGGATCCTGTCCGGCCACGAGCCGGAACGAAATCTTGGCGCCAGCCTTTGCCGGAATGACGGTTTTAAAACCCTCACCCGAATAGCCGCCCCATACACCGTGGATTTCCGCCGTCGGACGCGCCCACACCTGCTCCAACACCGAGCGACCCTCTTCGCCCGCCGGAATGGAAAGGCCAATATCGCCCAAAAACTTTTCCGGGTCGAACGGTAGCCGTTCCCATTCGCGTCTATTGGCTTCGGGAAGATCTTCCACGCCGTCGTAAAATCCGGGAATGCCAACCGCGCCATCATCAGTACGCAGCTTGCCGATGATCGTGCCCAAAAGCTGGGTCGCGTTCCGCGCGGCCGAGCCGAACATGCCCGAGTGCAAATCACGATCCGCCGTCGTGATCTCGAACTCTTCCGAGACGAAGCCTCGGAACATGGTGGTGATCGCCGGGGTTTCGTGATCCCACATATCCGTGTCGCAGACGAGGATCGTATCCGCCTTGAGATCGTCCGCATTGGCTTCAAGGAAAGGCCCGAGCGAAGGCGAACCGGCTTCTTCTTCGCCCTCGAACAGCATCGACACCTGAATGGGCAGGCTCCCCGTCACTGCCTTCCAGGCGCGACAGGCTTCAACGAATGTGAGCAGCTGCCCCTTATCGTCCGATGCGCCACGGCCCAGAATGTGGGTTTCGCCATCGGGCTGCGGGGAGAGCGAAGGCTCAAACGGATCGGTATTCCAAAGCTCAATCGGGTCGACCGGCTGCACGTCATAATGGCCATAAAACAGCACATGCGGGCCGGGCGTTTTCGGCCCATGACCAACCACCATTGGATGGCCAGTTGTGTCCCGCACGCTGGCGTCAAAATCGAGTTCTGCGAGTTGGTCCCGGAGCCACTCCGCCGCACGGCGCACGTCGTCCTTATATTCCGGCTCCGTCGAAACCGAAGGAATGCGGATCAGCTCAAACAGCCGCTCGAGGCTGTTCTCAAGGTTTGCATCGGCATGGGCAAGAACAGCGTCGAGATGGGTCATTGTGCGAGACTATCCAGCCGCGCCATTTCCGTTTTGAACTGGCGGGCGATTTGGTTGGCATCGGCCACGGTTTTCGCCGTGTCGAGGGTGAGAACTGTTCGATCCCGCATCAGCCAGCGGCCCGCGACCATGGTGTGGGTCACGTCGCTCGGCATGGCGGCAAACACGAGCGCCGAGTAGGGATCGTACATGGGGTGCATGCGCGGCGCGGCCAGCGAAATGCGAATAAGATCCGCCTGCTTGCCCACTTCAAGCGAGCCTGTCTTGAGGTTGAGGCTCAACGCCCGCGCCCCCTCAATCGTCGCCATTCTGATGATTTCGAGCGCGGGGAGCGGTTTTCGCGAACCAGCAAGCAGCTTGGCAAACATTGAAGCCGGCGCGAACTGGGAAAACAGATCGAGCGTATTCCCGCTCATCGCTCCATCCGAGCCAATGCCGACCGGAATGCCCGCATTGCGCATCTTTTCGACCGGCGCAATTCCGCGTCCCGCCTTGCCGTTTGAGCGCGGATTGGTCACCGCACAAACCTGATGCTCAGCCATCATTGCGATGTCCGCATCATCGAGCTGCAAGCAATGCGCGGCGATCAGGTTTGGCTTCAACAGCCCAGCGTCCGCCGTCACGGCGACGGTCGATTTGCCGTGGGTGTCGCGCGCCCAATTCACCTCAAGCGTGCTCTCCGCCAAATGCATCTGCACCGGCACATCGGGATGCGCTGCCGACCACTCCGCAATGCGTTCCATGGTCTTCAAACCCGTGGAATAGGGAGCGTGCGGCGCAATAGATGGGGTTACGAGAGCATGGCCTGCAAAGCGCTCGACCAGCTCTTCAACCCGCGCAAAACCTTCATCAAAGGTCTTGTGGTCCGGCGGATCAAAGTCCGCCAGCGTCTGCCCGACAATGGCGCGCAAACCAGCTCGGTCGCAAACATCGCCCACTTGGGTCTCAAAATAATACATGTCGGCGACGGTGGTAACGCCGCCCGCAATCATCTCCAGTGCCGACATGGCCGACCCAATGCGGACCATTTCGGGCGAAACGAATGTGCGCTCCAGCGGCAGAATATAGCGATAAAGCCGATCATCGACATCTTCTCCCAGCCCACGGAACACGCTCATGCCCATATGGCAGTGCGTATTGACCATGCCCGGCATGACGATATCGCCATTGCAATCGATCACCTCGGCGCCATCCACTTTTGGCGCTGGCCCCGAGCCAATCGCGGTAATGGTGTCGCCATCCACACGCACCCAGCCGCTCTCATGAACCGTAAGAGCATCGTCCATCGTGACGATCAAAGCATTGGTGAGCAGCGTGGTCATTCTTTTGGTCCTTTTTCACCGCCCCTCGTAAGGGGAAGGAATACTTCGGTGCCTTTCTTCACCTCTCCCTTTGGGGGAGAGGTCGATGCGCAGCATCGGGTGAGGGGGCCTATCCCCTCGGCCTTCCCCAAACACCGCTCTTCCTCCCTCCCCCTTGCGGGGAGGGACAGAGGGTGGGGGGCGACAGTCCTGAGGTCGACGACAAAATCGGGTGCCCCTTCGTCCCTCCCTCGCTTGCGGGGGAGGTCAGGTGGGGGCCTTAACCGACTACTCGTGCGCCAAAATCGTGCACTGCTCTGGCACTGGAACCAGCTTAGCCTGCGAACCCGGCTCCAAGATATTGGTCAGCGAACCATTGGCCAGTAGCGAACCCGCAGTGGTTTCTGCCTGATACTGGTACGCGCGGCCAAGATAGGTGCGCAGGCCCAGATCAGCCGGGAAGCCAGTTGCTGCCGGATCATTGGTCACATTCAGACCATCGGCGCGGCATGCGAGAATGAACTCGTCCTGGATCGGGCCAAACAGGTTCTGGTTGAGATCAAGACGGACGCCACCGAGCGCTTCTGCCGTCACCGTCTCGCCATTGCGCGCCACAACCTTCATCGAGATGAGGTTTTCAAAGCCCACAAAGCGCGCGACGAACGCATTGGCCGGACGCTGGTAGAGGTTTTCAGGCGTGTCGAGCTGCATGATGCGACCGGCGTGCATAATCGCCACGCGGTCCGAGATCGAGAAGGCTTCTTCCTGATCGTGGGTCACGTAAACTGACGTCGTGCCATTGGCGCGCTGCAGCTTGCGGATTTCGACGCGCATGTCGATACGCAGCTTCGCATCAAGGTTGGAAAGCGGCTCATCGAACATCAGGAGCGGCGGCTCGATAACCAGCGCACGGGCCAAAGCAACGCGCTGTTTCTGCCCACCCGAAAGCGCTGCTGGCAGGCGTTCAGCGAGGTGCGCCAGACCAACGCGTTCAAGCATATCGGCAACGCGCTTGTTCTTTTCAGCCGTGGCAACGCCGCGCTGCTTGAGGCCAAAGCCCACGTTGTCAGCAACCGACAGGTGCGGGAACAGCGCATAGTTCTGGAACACCAGACCAATGTCGCGGTCATGCGCTGGAAGGGTGGTCAGGTCACGACCACCCAGAGTGATCGTGCCCGAAGTTGGCTGCAGGAACCCAGCGACAAGGCGCAGCGTGGTGGTCTTGCCGCAGCCCGAAGCGCCGAGCAGAGAAACCAGTTCACCTTCCGCGATTTCAAGATTGAGGTCTTCCAGAACCTTGGTCTTGCCGTAGTGGGCGGTGATGTTGCGAATAGAAAGAGGTTTGGTCACAGCTGATCTCTATTTGGCAAGGAAGGTGAGGCCCAAGGTCCGTTCCACCACGGCCATAACGCCGACGGTGAGCAGCATGAGCAGCACCGAGACCGAGGCCACGGTGGGGTCAAAGAACTGCTCCATGTGAGCGAGCAGCTGGATGGGGAGGGTCGAGAGACCAGGACCCGTCATGAAGATCGAAATCGATACGTCATTGATCGAGGTGATGAAGGCCAGAATGAAGGCCGCGATCACGCCCGACTGCACGTTCGGCAGCAGCACGGTGAAGAAGGTCTTCAGAGGTGGCGAGCCAAGGCTGACCGCTGCTTCTTCGATCGAGAAGTCAAACGAGGCCAGCGATGCCGAAATCACGCGGATCACATAGGGCAGGATCAGGATCGTGTGCCCCACAATCAGCGACACCATCAGCGGCGCGTTGAACGTATAGGCGACATTCTTGAGCAGCGAGAAACCGAGCACCAGTTCTGGCACCAGCACCGGCAGCACGAAGAAGCTCGATAGCCAACCGGGCAGGTGAATGCGATGGCGGTTGAGCGCATACGCCGCCGGAATGCCAATGAGCAGCGCCACAAAGGTTGAAATCACCGCCACTTGCAGCGAGGTCATCATCGTCCGACGGAAAGCTTCCATCGCAAAGATGTTTTCAAACCAGCGCAGCGACAGTCCCTGTGGTGGGAAGGTGAGATAGGTGGTGTCGGAAATCGACGACCCCAGAATGATCACCAGCGGACCGACAAGGAAGATAAAGACGAGAACGGTAAAGCCGATAAGGGCCGGATGGAGCTTGGTGGGCATCAGACGGCCATTGGGTTCAGTTTGCGAGCAATTTTGGTCATTGCCAGCACGATTGCGATAGTGATCACCACCATAATGGCAGCGATGGTGGAGGCGCTTACCCAGTCAAATGTGACCATGGCCTGCTGGTGCATCAGCGTGCCCATCACCATCACCTGCTCGCCACCCAAAAGCTGGGGCGTTGCATAGGAGGTGAACGAGCCGGTGAACACGAGCACCGCGCCAACGATCAGGCCGGGTACGGCCAGCGGGAAAATAACCTGCATGAAGGTCGCGAATGGCTTTGCGCCGAGCGAAGACGAGGCTTGGATCAGATCGTCCGGAATGCCTTCCAGCACGCCAACAAGCGTCAGGATCATCAGCGGCACAAACAAATAGACCATCGCCACGATCACAGAGCCCTGCGTGTAGAGCATCTGGAAGGGCTCAGAGATAATGCCAAGGTTCATCAGCGTCGAATTGACGATGCCATTCTTGCCCAGAATGATCAGCCAAGCGAACGAGCGGACCACCACACCGGTGAGCAGCGGGAACACAGCGGCGATAATCAGCACAGACTTCAACCAGCCCGGCGCGCGCGACACCACAAAGGCGGTGATGAAGCCTACCGCCAAAGCGATGACAGTCACAGCCAGCGAGATGGTGATGGTGCGCATCAGAACGGTGCGGCGGAAACCGCTGCTGAAAAAGGCCTGATAGGTGGCGAAGGGGCCACCGGGCGTTCCGAAGGTAGCGTAGATGGTCGCGGCCACAGGAGCGACGAGGCCGAGGAGGATCAGCAGTGTCGCAGGTGAGGCTAGGGTCCAGCCGGCAAAGCGTTTCATGAGCCTGGCATTTCGAGAGAGGAATAAAAGGGTGCTGCGCGGGTAAAGGGAACCCGCGCAGCGCTATGCATTACATGCCGAAGTTTTCGTTCCAACGGTCAACCCAGCCACCCTTGGCTGCGTTCATCTTGCCGTAGTGGATGCGTTCGAGCGAACCGATAACGTCCGCGCCATAGGTCCAGATCGAAGCCTGTTCCGGGGTCAGCTTGACGTTGGTGTTGACTGGAGCGTCGACGCCTTCTTCAGCCAGCTTCTGCTGGATTTCATCGGAGAGGATGAAGTTGATGAATTCGTATGCGAGTTCTGGTTCAGCAGCGCCAACTGGGATGTTGACGGTGTTGAGGGTCGCAATCGAACCTTCTTCAAGATCAGCCCAGACGACCGATGGCTTCGCAGCCTGGATCTGTGCGAGGGTGAAGTCCTGTGCGATCGACGCGGTGATTTCGCCGGTCGAGAACAGGTTAATCATTTCCGAGCCAGTGTTGTAGTTCTTGACTACGTTTGGCTTGAGTTCGCTCAGAGCTTCGAAAGCTGCGGTATCGTCGTCAAACGCGTCGGTGCCCTTGTAGAGACCGGCCTTGAGAACAACCATTGGGCCCGCAGTGGTGGTGATGCCTGGCAGCGAGAGCGAGGACTTGAAGTCTTCGCGCCACAAATCGTTCCACGAGGTCACTGGAGTGGTCACAGCTTCGCTGTCGTAAACGATGCCAACGCGACCGATGGTGTAAGCTGGGCCGAAGCCGTCCTGAGGGTCCTTAGCCATTTCATAGATATTGGCCAGGTTCGGGAGCTTGCTCTGGTCGATCTGCTGGAACAGGCCCAGTTCGATACCCTGCTGCGAGAAGCTATCCGAGAAATACGCAACGTCGACGCCGCCGCCGTTACGGATCTGGATCTTGTTCAGACGCTCACCGTTGTTGCCGGTTTCAAAAACGATTTCACAGCCGCACTGTTCGCGGAACGGCGCGAGCACGAGGCTTTCGAGCTTTTCACCGTTAAAGCCCCACCAGGAAATGGTGAGAGTCTTGGTCTGTGCCATAGCGGGCGCTGCGCTCGCGAGGGTGCCGACCGAAATTGCCAATGCCAGCGTACGCGCTAGGTTCTTGTGCATACCGAAAATCCTTGTTCCCTTTAGATACTTGTCTCGCAGACGTGGGTATCTTGGGAATAAGCCTATTTTTTCGGCTATGCCGGTGCAAGTTGCATATTTAGGCGCGTGGTACGGACCTCACAAGATTTACCACTTGTTTACAATTTGCCGCACCACACAATCGGGTGAATCTGGCCGTTCTGCACGTTCACAAAGCCTTCCGGTGCCAAGGGAGAGGGCGCAACGAGCACCCAGCGCCATGGCGCGCAGGTCAGAGTCGCAAAAGCCAGACGCTCTGGGAAGCCAGCCCACCAACGCGGCGAATAGGTTGGCTCATACATCCACTCGATGGTTTCGCCAGCCGCGTAGAGCTCAAGCATTTCCTTGTCGAGTTCTGGGGCAGGGCGGCAGGTCATCAGCCCGCCGATTTCATAGTTCACCCGGGCCAGCACTTTACCGTCGCGCACCAGCGCCCACCCGCCTTGCTGCTCTTGCAGCGTATTGACTGCCAGTGCCATGGCCTCGTCGGAAGAGCCGACCGCCCAGATGTTGTGCTTGTCGTGGCCCATCGAACAGGCCAGCGCCGTGTTCGGCGTCTTGGGGCCTGTCCCCAGCCAGAACATTTTTGAAACGCTCGCCGTGCCCGAGAACCTGTCGACAATAGCGAACTTAGTGATGTTGCGGCTGTCGTCGCGCTGCACCAAGCCGTCGACAATCGACAGATCGGTGGTGATGAACTCGTCATGCCAATGGAAGGGACGCAGCAGCGCCGCCTTGCAGCTGTCCGTCGCTCCCTCTGGCGCGGCGATGGCAAAATCGGCGGCAGTCAAGGCGCGGCCGATATTGACCGTTTGGCGCGCCCATTGCGGCCAGTCGATCGTGGGAACCTCAGCGATATATTCACGGCCCTTCGAAACCTGCATCCCGTCGGCCCAAACTTCCGAAATCGACAGTGTAGCTTCGTCGTCAAGGAACACCAGATCGGCGTAACGCCCCGGCGAGATCGAACCAACCCAAGGGGTGAGGCGCATATGGCGTGCGGGGTTGATCGTCACCATCTGCACGGCCACTTCCATCGGCAGCCCGGCTTGAATGGCGAGGCGCACATTATGGTCCGTCGCCCCAAGCTTCATCGTGTCCGAGCACGAACGGTCATCAGTGCAGAGTGCAAAATTTGACCAATCCTGCTGGCCGCGATCGAGCAAGCCTTTGATCATGTCGGTCAGCGAATGCGGGCGCAGCTCCATAAAGAGACCACGACGCAGCTTGTCTGCGACTTCCTCGGCGGTCCACGCTTCGTGGTCCGAAGCCATGCCCGCACCGGCAAAGGCGTTGATATCGTCAATCGCCCGCATCCCCGCCGCATGACCTTCGACCACACCGCGCGCTTCAAACGTCGCTTCGATCATGCCCCAAAGGCGCTCGTGCGACGGGTTCTCTGGGTTCCACACCGCTGGCCAATCCATCACCTCATCAAGGCCCGAAACGGCCAGATTGGTGGTCATGAACTTGAGCTGTTCGCCATAGCCGAAATGCCCGCCACCATGTTCATAGGCAGTCGGCGGCACAGCGGAGCCGGGCAGGGGGAAGATTTTTGCTGGCGAACCTGCGGCGCGCGCGGTCATCCAGAATTCGAGATTGTGCGGCCCATCAACATTGGAAAATTCGTGGCTCGCTTCGCAGGTCCAGGTGCAGCCAAAGGGCAAAACCAGCGCCGCTTCCCATTCCGGGGTGAGGTGGCTCGATTCAATATGCTTATGCACTTCGCCAAAGCCCGGCACGACCGAGAGATGGCTGCGGTCGATCCGCTCGCCCACTTCGCCCGGATATGCGCCCGCTGGTCCAACCCAGGCGATGCGGCGCCCCGAGATGACGATCTCTTGGTCCTCATACCAATTGCGTCCATAGACGTCCAAAAGTCGACCGACGCGAATAGCTGTGTCGGCAGGCTTCATGCCCAGCGCCACCAGTGCCAAATGCTTGCGGATCGCCACTTCGTCGCGCGCATTGATGAGGAGGTCATTTGGGAAATCGGTCATCGTAGAATCCATCTGCCGGGCTGCCAGCGTTCAATTTTGACCTAACACGATGATCGATCTACCGAAAGCGCGCAGCCCGAACCTTCCCCACACCCAGCCCCAAGAACTCCCCTACTTCAATCCAAACCCCAAGCCCTTGAGCACACCACTCAGCGCCTCGCGGCCGCGCAAAGCCTTAACCGTGCCCACGCGTTTGGCGATCATTTTGGTCCAGTCGATTACAGTCATGCCCTGCTTCTCCTGAAAGCCGCGCATGGTCTGATCGTAACGCGCCAGCGTCTCAGCATCAGCGGCATCGCCATAAGTCTCCTCATGCAACACGAGGCTTTGCGGCAGGCGCGGCTTCACCTCCGAGGCGCGTTCCTCGTCCGGATAGCCCAGCGTCAGCCCAAAAACGGCCACGCATTCTTTTGGCAGCCCGAGTTCTGCGGCCACTTCGGCTGGCTTGTTGCGCATGCCCCCAATGTAGCAACTGCCGAGCCCCAGCGAGCTCGCCGCCACAACTGTATTCTGTGCCGCTAGAGTGGAGTCGATAACGCCAATGAGAAAGCTCTCCATATAGTCGAGACCGTCTCCGGGCAGCTCTTCGCGTTGCGCCAGTGTCCGCAACCGCGCCAGATCCGCGATCCAGACGAGAAACACGGGTGCGGTGACGATATGGGGATTGCCCCCGCTCAATTCCGCCAGCCGCGCTTTGCGCTCAGCGTCGCGCACCATCACCACGCTCCAGGCCTGCACATTGGATGACGTCGGTGCTGATTGCGCTGCCGCTACCAAAGCCTCAATGACACCAGGCTCAACGGGCTTCGGCAAATAGGCGCGCGCCGACTTATGGTCGAGCATCAGACCAATGGTGTCAGACCAAACCGCTCCGGTCTGTGGAGCGTCGACGCCATAGCGCAGCGCCAGACAGGTTGCGGCGGTGGTGTTTTGCGACTTGGCGTCCGTGTTCACTTGCGCAGGCGACATAGGAATATCGAAACTCTCTTACGTGTCCGTACCAGGATTTGAGCGTTATCCGCTTCCTTCGGTAAGGGCCATTGGCAAGTGTTAAAACGTCCATCATGCGTAATCTGTTCAGCGTGCTAGATGGCGAACCGCACACCGCGCCTTAATTACGCCAAACGGTCGATGGTATTGGCGGTGGAACGCGGGCACAATTTCCTGCGTTACCCACTGTAATCCGCTGGTGTTTGGGATTAATTTGGCTGCGGCGATTTGCCATCCCAGTCACAATGGTTTCATCCTCTGGCGGACTGGGGGCGATGCGACTACATACACCCGCAGGGTGAAACCAGCGCGGGGAATACTCCGCGTTCAACTGCGTACTGGCGCCCCCCTGCCGGATTACGCGCTTTTTTGGTGAGACAAATGAACCTTCTCCGCACGATCGCTTTCGCTGGTTTGGCAACTGCTATGACCATCGCAGCAGCTTCTGCCGCTAACTACGAAGTTAAGATGCTCAACAAGGGCACTGACGGCACTCCAATGGTTTTCGAGCCTGCTTTCCTGCAGATCGAAGTTGGTGACTCGGTAACCTTCATCCCAACCGACAAGTCGCACAACGCTGAATCGATCAAGGATCTGATTCCTGAAGGCGCTACCCCATTCAAGGGCAAGCTGAACGAAGAAATCACCGTAACCTTCGACGTTGAAGGCGCATATGCTTACAAGTGCCTTCCGCACCTGGGCATGGGCATGGTTGGTCTGATCGTCGTTGGCGACGCACCAGCAAACCTTGCTGACATCACTGCTGCAAAGATGCCGAAGAAGTCGGCAGACGCCTTCGCAGCAATGGCAGCAATGGTTAAGTAAACCGTTGTTGGGTTCGGGCGGCGTTTCGTCGCCCGCGCCCTCTTCGCTTGCTCGCAAGCGTTTTGATCGTTGAGCATGGCTCCGATCCTCTAACTCCCCATAAATCGGCTATTTCACGCGCGCTTTGCTTGTCGCTCGGCACTGACTTATGCGAACACCTATGGGTGGATATGGGCAGCGCTGATCCTCTGGTTCGGCGGTAACATGGGAGTGCGGTCAATGGCCTTGTTACGCGAACTCAGTCTTGAAACTCTGCTCTCGCGCGTTGCGGGCGTGTTGATTTTCGTCGCCCTACAAGGGTTCTTCCTCGCCCTCTTTGCGCGCTTTATGGGTGATCGTCGTCCGCAGAACGAAGGGCGTCTAACGCCCAATCCCTTTGGGCAGCTCTCTGTCTGGGGTGCCGTTATTGGCGCGCTCTTTGCGCTGACATGGCCGCGCCCTATGCGCATGCGAGCCTCCGCCAATCGCTTCGGCCTTGGTGGCGTTATCGCGGCGGTCGTGCTGAGCCTTGTGGCTGTTGCGCTCTTTATTCCGATAGCCGATTGGCTACGCGGCGTAGCGCTGATGCTGCCGCGCACGGGTGGCTACGCTGCAATTCTCATCCTGCAGCAATTCCAGCTGCTTGCTGCCGGTTCAATTCTCTTGAACCTGCTGCCCATCCCGGGTCTCGCGATGGGCTCTATCTGGACGGCACTCTGGCCGGAGCGCGAAAAGCGCTTGCTGCGTCATGAGCCGCTGGGCGTGGGCTTGGTGATCATCGCCTTGGTGGTTGGGATTGTGCCCAATCTTGCCAGCTACACCTTGCCCTTCCTGTCGCGGCTCTAGGAACTATTCCCCGGCGTGGCCGGTATAGCCGAACTCGTCCAAAATCGCGGCGATCGTGCCATCGGCAACGAGGGCATCAATTGCCTGATCGACCTGATCCCGTAGGAACGTATTGCGGCTGCTGACCAGCGCGCCGATATGCACGACGCTTTCTGGCAAAGGCGTTGAGCCGATGATCCGCAGAGCCTTGGTGTCTTCGCGCTCACGCTGCATTTTGGCCAAAACGGGTTGCCACAGGATCATGCCACCAATGGTGTCATCGAGAACGCGTGTGGCCATCAAATTCGGGTCGGCATAGGGCAGGCGGCGCCAACGCTGATCTTCTGCCTGCTGCAAGTTCCAGTTGATCAGATTGAGTTCACCAAGGCTGGCCATAGCCGTGCCAAGGCGCACGTCCTTGGGAATGTCCGCAAGGCTCTGATAGTCGGTGTCTTTGACGGCGAGAACGAAGGGCACTGAAGCGTAGGGACGGGTAATCGCAAAAGCTTCCGATATCGGCGAGTTCACCGAAACCGAAATGCCCATGAAAATATCGCAGTCATTGTTCATCGCCAGCGACAGCTCGTCGATAAAGCCTTCACCATTGAGGGGGAAGCCGCCAAAGCCTTCGAGAGTTTTGACCTCGAGGAACAGGGCGTCGCCAATGGCACGGGCGATGGCATCATCGAACTGACGGGCCTGGCTGGTCATGTCGAAACATGCGGTCAGGCTGTCCCCTGCCACGCGGCGCGTGTTGTCGAACAGTTCCTGCGGAATGCCGGTTTGAGCAAATGCTGTGCCTGCCATCAAAACGGAGGCGAGGGCAGCGGCGGTCATGCGGATCATCTGGCTCTCCTATAAACGAGAAAAGGGGCCGTAGCCCCTTTTCAAATTCGCTAAGTCAGCAAATTACTTTGCGAGCTTGTAAACGAAGATCGAGTTGCCGGTACCGGTTGGCAGAGCCACTTCTGGGTGAGCCGACGAGATCGACGAAGCCGAGTTCGAGTAACCGGTTGGGACAACCAGGTACTGTTCGCCGTCGATTTCGTAGGTCGCTGGGTAGCCGCCAATCGGAGCGTTCAGACGCTGCGACCAAACTTCTTCACCGGTGTCCTGATCCCATGCCTTGAGGTAACGACCAGCGTCACCACCGAAGACGAGGCCACCTGCGGTCGAGAGAACCGACGAGGTGATGGATGGACGCGAACGGACCTTCCACTTGTCTTCGCCAGCAGTTGGCGAAACGGTCAGAGCCTGAACCAGACCAGCTTCGGTGATGCCTTCTGGCAGCACGCGTGGGCCGAACTTCACTGCACCAACAGCGTTACCTGCGGTGAATTCAGTCTGGGTTGGAGCAACGGTGTTGCACGCTTCGTTCAGTGGAACGAAGAACGACGCGTTGTCTGGGTTGTACGAAGCGGCCTGCCACAGCTTGCCACCGGAAACCGATGTACAGATCATGTGGGTTTCGCCAACGGACGAGAACACGAGGTCTTCGTTGATGTTGACCTTGCCGTCTGGATCGATCGAGGAAACGACGTTCTGAACGACGGTTTCCTTGGACCAGAGGTACTTACCAGTGTCGCGGTCGAGGCCCCATGCGATACCGATCTTGCCTGGTACCGAAACGACCATCTTGTGCTTTACGCCGTCAACTTCCTGGTCAACCAGGATGCGTTCGAACGGAGCGTCAAGATCCCAGTTATCGCGTGGAAGGTGTGAGTAGTACCAGTTCAGCTCACCGGTCGATGCGTTGATCGCCAGAGTCGAGTTGGTGTAGAGCACTTCGCCATCGCCCGAACCACGGATGAGTTCTGCGTATGGACCAGGCATACCGACACCCCAGTAGGTGGTGTTGGTTTCAGCGTCGTAAGCACCGGTTGCCCATGGAGTACCACCCCAACGGTTTTCTGGTGGAACGTCGCCCCAAGAAGCCTGCTGCTCTGGGTTGTTTGGATCGTTGATGGTGTTGAAGCGCCAAATTTCTTCGCCGGTTTCAACGTCGTGAGCCATGATGTAGCAGCCGCCAGCGGTGCCGGCGATCGAGCAGCCCGAGATAGCCGAGATGATCTTGCCGTCAGCGATGACTGGACCGATGGTGTAGGAATAGCCGAGGTTGTAGTCGAGAACCTGCTTTTCCCATGCGGTTTTGCCGTCGGCTGCGTTCAGCACAACGATCTTCGCATCAACGGTGGTCAGGATGACCTTGTCGCCGTAAAGGGCGATCGAGTTCTTCTGACGACGTGCCTGGTTGGCCTGGTAGGACCAAGTTGCTGGCAGTTCTGGCAGCGCGTGGGTGTACTTCCAGATCAGTTCACCGGTCTTAGCATCGAGTGCTTCAACGATGTTGTTGTTGGTCTGGAGGAACATGATGCCGTCGTGGATCAACGGTGCAGTTTCCTGGATGCCAGCAACAGCCATTGGCCATGCCCAAGCGAGTTCCAGGTCGCCAACGGTTTCCTTGTTGATCTTGTCAAGCTTGGAGTGACCGTGGTTTTCGTAGTTACCGCGCCACATCAGCCATTCTTCAGCTGGTGGGTTGAGCAGCATGTCAGCAGTGACTGGCTCGTAGCCTTCGATCACGTTCTGAGCAAAGCTCGGGCTAGCAACAGCAACGAAAGCCGTCGAGGCGATCAGCATGCTCTTGAGGAATGTCGAATTCATAAGATGCTCCTTCGCGTGGCACATGGTCTATGTGCCCGGAATTCTTAGATCAGTTAGCAACCGGCAGGGTTTTGCCGAAAGTGAACGCTTGCGGCACAGACGGCGCTGCTGGAGCGGCCGGTGCAGCGGGTTCAGCGCCACCCGGGAGCTGCTTGCCCCAAGTGAAAGCCTGCGGAACGGAAGGACCCGCGGTCGGAGCGGCAACTTCGCTTGCTGCTGCGGCTGGACGGTTAGCCAGGCCAGCTTCAACTTCTGCCTGAAGCGAGATCGCGTAGAGCAGATCTTCGTCGGCAACCATCGGTTCATCGCCCGGCTCAGCGCCGTTGAATTCCATGATGTATGCAACGATGTTCAGGTAAGCTTCGTCGCCGAGGGTGCCAGCGCCAGATGGCGGCATAGCAACAGCGATGAAGTCATAAAGACCGCCTGCAGAATCCCAGTTCTGCATAACGTCCATGCCGAAAAGGCCTGGAGCGTCCGGGCCTTCAAGCTGACGGCCATGACATGCAGCACACTGCTGGTCATAAACGATCTTACCAGCGGCTGCTTGTTCTGCGGTGAAGCCAGCAGCATTCGCTACGCCTGCAAAGGCGGTGAATGCCACCATAACGGCGGTGAGCCGCTTAGAGGTTCGAGTCACGATTACCCTCCCAACAAGGTGAGGTGGAGCAACCAAAGTTGCTTTGGTTATTTGATACGGTCGTGCGGCAGAGCGTCGTACAGCCGTGGGAGCGTGAAGCCAGTCAACATCCGGTCGTTTGAACGTTTAAAGGCCTAAGGAGGTATAGGTTTCTCCTATCAGGAAGATCAATAGAAACTTATGACCCGACGCGACCAATTTCCCCATCAATCTGATATCTTTCCCTCAGGTCTTGGTAGGCTTTTGAGGCCTTAACTTCCGATAATGAGTGAATAATTTCCGACTTCAGGGTTTGATCGCCTTTCCACATCCCAATGGCTGTCACTGTGAGTTGAACGGTGTGTTCGGGAAGCCAGAACAGTGAGAAGTCAGCATCTTGCAGATTCGCGGATGCGGCAGTGAACCGCTCCGTCACTCCAAAACTGACAGCCCCAGAGATGAGTTCCGCCTTAAACTGATCACTATTTCGAGCGGGTTTTGCCTTAAATCCGTTCTCTCGCAGCCATGCTGAAAGGGCGAGGCGATTAAGGCCCGATGTGCCCGGCAAGACCGCAACCGAGTCGCCCGCCACCGGCATGGTTCCATCCCGCGCCACCAACACCCATCCCGTCGCCGCATCGGTCGGAATGGTCTGCAAATAGCCTCTGGTCTGCGCGCTATCGGCAACGCCGCCAGCGATCACATCGCATTGCGCCCGAGTAAGTAGCCAGTTGCGCGGGTTAAAGTCCGCACCAATCGAGGAGAGCGTATTCACCACCAGCCGCAATCCCATGCGGTCGGCGATCATCTGCATCAGCTCGATGTCATAGCCCGGCGCTTCCGGATTGCCCGTCACCAGCGGCGGGAATGCTGGTGGCACGCACAGCTTGATAAAGCCCGCGTCGCGCCGCTCCTTGAGCGAGGTGTCCGCTGGCAGAAAGCTCACCGCCGTCAGGCCGACAACGATAATGCCAATATTGATGGCCGTGCTCAGCCAGCGGTTTCGGCCCTTGCGCTTCATTTGCGGCCAAAGTCCCAAAGCGCGAGCAGGAAGAAGCCCACGGCCATGCACGCCGTCATCGTCGGCCCGATATAGGCCGGGAACTGATTGAAGTTGATCAGCACGCCGCGCAACATATCCACCGCATAGGTCACGGGGTTGATCTGCACCAGAAACACCAGCCATTCCGGATACATCACCGCCGTCTGCGTGCGCGTCAGCGCCGGATCAAGCGGGAACACCGAGGATGAGGTGAAGTAGAGCGGCAGAATGATGGTGTTGGAGAACACCCCAAAGCCTTCAAAACTGCGCACCTTGCCCGCTAGCACCACGCCAAAACACGTCAGTCCGAACGACAGCGAGAACATCAAAAACAGCGCCAGCAGCACCTGATCGACGCCCAGCGTCACATCGGCAAACCGCGCCAGAATAAGCACGATCGCGCCATGCAGGGTGGCAATCGTCGCCCCGCCCAAAACCTTGCCCAAGAGGATCAGCGGCCGGGGCAGGGGCGAGACCAGCACCTCGCGCAGAAACCCAAACTCTCGATCCCAGATCACCGACACCGCGAACTGGATCGAGGTGTACATGATGTTCAGCACGATCACGGCCGGGAACAGGAACTGCAGATAGGTATAGGGGATGACATAGCGCACCTCCCCATAGACCTCGCCGCGGAAATAGGGGTTCAGCCCCACGCCAAGAATAAGCAGCCAAATGAGGGGTCGGCTCACGCCCCCGATCATCTGCCCCCGGTCACGCGTTGCCCGCAAAATTTCGCGTAGCCACACGCCATGCACGCCGCGCAGCCAGATCATTGCCGTTGAACTCATCGTCTGCCCCCTCGGCGGCCAGCGGCCTTTTCTGCGTCACGCTTGCCCTCGGCTGTGTCGCGCAGCGCGCGCCCGGTCAGCGACAGGAACACGCTTTCCAGCGATGGGTCCTGGAAGTGGATGCTGGCGAGATCGCCCTGATACTGCGCCAGGAACGCGTCAACCGCGCCCTTGTCGTCGGCCGGCAGCATGATCCGCCCATCGGCCATGGTCTGCCCACCGGCATAGCTGCCCAAAATTGCTTGCCCAAGGGCCTCACTCTTGGGCATCACCTGCAACCAGCGCCGGCCATATTGGGCCTTCAATTCGCCCGGTGTGCCCTTGGCGATAATCTCGCCGTGGTCGATCACACACACGAGGTCTGCGCTTTCCACTTCCTCAATATAGTGGGTCGTGGTCAGCACGGTCAGCCCGCGCTCGGCACGCAGCTTATCGAGATAAAGCCAAATCCGATTGCGCGTCTGCGCATCGAGCCCCACGGTTGGCTCATCCAAAAACAGAATTTCCGGATTGTGCATCAGCGCCCGCGCGATCTCGAGCCGCCGCCGCATCCCGCCCGAGAAATTGCGCACAATGTCGTCTTCCCACTCGGTCAGCTCAACCAGCGCCAGCACTTCAGCGCTGCGCTGCTTGCGCTCCTTGGGCGACATCCCATAAACGCGCCCGTGGAAGTCGAGGTTCTCCCAAGCGCTTAAGCGGTCATCAAGGCTGGAATC
Source organism: Devosia sp. MC532 (assembly GCF_016461625.1). Taxonomy (NCBI): domain Bacteria; kingdom Pseudomonadati; phylum Pseudomonadota; class Alphaproteobacteria; order Hyphomicrobiales; family Devosiaceae; genus Devosia; species Devosia sp. MC532. The sequence goes on from NZ_JAEMNZ010000006.1 coordinate 113,832, forward strand.
CTGAAACACCACGCCCAGCGAGCGCCGCGCCTTGGCCGATTGCTTGACCACGTCGAACCCGGCAATGCTCGCCGACCCCGCGTCCGGGCGGCGCAGCGTGCACAAAATGCTCACCAGCGTCGTCTTGCCCGCCCCATTGGGGCCGAGCAGCGCATAGCTGGCGCCGCGTGGAATGGTCAGGCTGACGTCTTTGAGAACTGTGTGGTCGCCATAGCGGGCGACGACATGGTCCACAGTCACAGCATTGGCCGTCATGGAATGGGCCTTATCTCTTTGTTACTAGTCCGGGCGTTGCCACGTTTCCGCAGCGAGGTCAAAGCCAAGCTGTAACGCGACGGCGCAGTTTTTGGTGACAACTGTCCGATGAACCGCGCGCATAGCCCATAAAACTGAGCCTTGATAATGGCTTGCACAAGACCTGCGACAAACAAAAACGCCCCGAGCGCGAACTCAGGGCGTTCCATGCTGTCAGCCGCGTAAAATTACGCCGCAATGACCTTGATCGTCAGTTCTTCTTCCGACGACACCACGTCCACCAAACGGTCGATATTGGGGTGCGCCCCCGGATTGGTGCAGGCGTCGTCGGTGTGTTCACCAAAAACCAGCAAGCCATGCTCGGCGGCAGCCACGTTCAGCGCGCCAAATTCCTGCTGCAGATACTGATAAACCTTGAGCGAACCTTGCTTGCCCGGCGCATTTTCTATTGTGGCCACAACTGCGCCCGCACCATCCACCAACTCAATCCGCGCCACCCCGTCGATAGCCGGGAGCAGGCCCAAATTCTCTTTAAAATCCGCGCCAGGTTCAATCATCAGTGCCTCGTAAGGGTAGGGGGGTGTTGTTCGAGGCGTTTAGCAGGGAATGCAGCGGGAGGGGAGGGGGCCTAAAGCAGTGAATTGTTGCGCCCGAAACACCGATCCTCATCAGGTACATTTCCCGTAGAGCGCCGGAGTTCAGGTGATTTCTGATCTACGACGGCGCGGTCCAGCTATGAACGGCGGTTTTTGCAGACAGTCCTCGCGGCTTTGGGCGGTAGTGGGTCTCGAAAGGCGGTAAGGTTACCGCCTTCGGACTTTTAGTCTCAAGCCGACCGGGATCACGCTAAGACAAAAACTGTGCCCGATGGTGTTGCAAAAATGGAGCATGCTCGGAGCTGAGCCCATTAATTCTGATGCCCCTCGATATTCCTAAGCGACTTATATTGGCCGGTGACACACGAGACGAAATCAGCAGCCGACCGTCATTCTCGAACGTTATTAGGTTACGATCGAATAGAGCATCTAAATGTGCGGCCAAGAGGACACCGTTGTTTGGGTTTAAGCGCTCGCTGTTTGAGGAGACAGACCAGCTCTTGATATGGGACGCTCTAAGTAGTGCAGGATGGTCTACATGACTCACCGGGCAAGTTCCTTGCCAGTAGCTGAGAAGCGATGATCGAAATTCCCCTTGTCCCACCCGAGCGGCTTGCAGTCTCTCGCGTTCTGTAAGCGGGTCTGCGTCAGAGCACACGGCCCTGATTGGGCCGTCTGGGGTTTCAATTTTCGTATTGTGCTCAAGAAGATTAACTAAGTCAGTGAGACTGTTGCGCGTGACGCCAACAGCCATGCCGTGTCGACTTTCCGAAACACGATGATCTACCTGGTAAACGGAAAAAGCTCGCAAATTGCTATTAATGTAGGATTTTGCGGGCACCGCCAGTTCGACTTCAAGCAACGATTGAATGCTATCCGCGATGTTGAAGTAGTGGGGATGGATGACCAGCGGGCGAGTTTTCGTTTTCCGCTTCACGTAGACCACCAGCTGGCCTCGAGAGAATTGGTGAAGCTTAACGGTGCTGTGGGTCAGTCTAAATCCTAGAGCAATCAATGCATGAGTTAGCTCGTCGTCAACAAGATAATTAATAGCGCCCATTTTTGCCTCGTGACTTGGTCAGGGCGGTCCCGCTCACCGCGCATAATCGGGATTTGCATTTGACCGTGTTGGCAATGGTTTACCGCTCGCAGCATACCGTCAAGCGGCCTGGCGGACGCGCCCCTAGTGTGTTGCTGAAGCCCCACCTCACCCGAGCACATTCACCCCCGGTACCCTTTATCCCCCAAATACGTCCCAACCCAGTCCTCTGGGTCATGGCAGAAGACTGAATTGGGCGGCTGGAGAGCACTCTCAAACAACACCATATTCACCATCGGCCCACCTTCCTCCGGCTTCAAGCGTGCCCGCGGAGCGAACGACGGTATTTTCAGCGCCGAATAGCCCGCCGCGCGTGCAGCATCGGCAAATACATGGGTCAGAACCACCTCTCCCCGATCTATATGCGCGCGATATGGGCAGTCTTTTAGGGCCTGCAGCGTCGCGCCTGCGAGTACATCGACAGGATCGCTGACCGTCAAATCCAGCACACGTTTTATTCTCACCGTATAGCAAAACAAAACAGTCGGCGGCGGCTTGAGCCCAAGTTGGTTGGTTTCTGCAAGAACTGTTTCGCGGTTGAGCGAAGTATAAAGCACTGGTGTACCGATAGGATTGAACCTGCCACCCATCAGGCGTGCGCCCTTCATGGATAGTGGGTCCTTGGCGTGTTTCAAAGCGATGGCTCGAAACACTTCCCCCTCAAAATCCATTTAGGCGTGCACGCCTACCTCAACCGCGTTGAGCGTTGCGAGCACTGCATCTGCACGGCTTGCAGCGATCAATTCGATGGCTGTTTTATTATATCCCGGCAGCTTTTGCGTTCTCATCCAGTTGAGCGCTTCGGTTGGGCTGACATCGCCAAATCGTATGACAGCCTCAACAACCCTTCGCGCATCCGCTAAAACGCGAGCATTTACGCCTGGTTTCCGGCTCGCCGTGCTTCCGAAATTCACGATGATTGCAGACTTTTTCGCGCGAGCTTTTAGGCTCGGCGCAGAAATTGATGCGTCAGATAGAACTTCGGTTACTATAATATCCCAAAGTGTCTGGGCAGCAATGATTTGCATTTCATCTCTCCTGCCCATTTATATTAACTCCGATGCATCAGATGTTGCAACAAAAACCCATTGGCGGTGCTATTTGTTCCATATGGGCTCTGAGTGGTGGCTATTGTGCTGCGCGTGGAGTCTCACCCCAGCGCCCGCGCCACCAGCCATTCCGGCGCGCCCACTGTCTCAGGTGCCTGATACCCCTTCGCCGTTGTTTCCAGCGCCCCAATTAGGCTCGCATAGGGTTCGGCGCGCATATATTGCGTCGGCACCAGCGCTACGATGCGGCGGATCTGGTTGGGGAACCGATAGAACGTCACCCCGCTCCGATCCAATCCATGCGCCACCATCAGCGGTGTCAGACACACGCCATTGCCCGCGCTCACCAGCGCCATGGCGGTCTCAAAACTGCGGCAGCGCGCGGTGATGTAGTGGTCGGGCAAAACCCGATCATACCAATCAATGCTTTGGTTGGTGTGTTGGGTGCCGAAGGAAAACTGAATGGCCCGATTGAGCTGTGCCTGTTGCTCAGCACTGAGGTCATCGATGGACGCGGTCGCCTCCAGCTTGAGGCTGCTCGGCACCGCCAGAACATAGGGGTCTTCCAGAAGCGGCACCTGCACAAAGCCCACCCCGGCTTCCGCCACCGAGTTCGCCGCCAACAGCCCGATTTTCACCCGGCGCGCATAAAGATATTCGAGCACTTCATTGGGCGCGGCTTCCAAAATATCAAAATCCAGCGCGTGGCCGCTGTCCAGCATGTCGGCCAAGGCTTGCGGCAGCAACACGCGCAACAGCGAGTTCACCCCGGCAATGCCGATGGTCATGCGCTTGCCGTCTTGAAACTGCTGCAGCCCGTCTTCCACCTCGCCAAGCGTGCGCAACAGATGCTCCACCTTAGGCAACAGATAGCCACCAGCCTCCGTCAGCGCCATTTCGCTGGCGCGCCGTTCAAACAGCAAAGTGCCTGTATTTGTTTCGAGCTTTGCCAGCTGTTGGGAGAGCGAGGGCTGGGTCAGGCCGAGCTGTTTTGCCGCCTTCGTCAGCGTCTTCGATTGCGCGACAGCCCAGAATATTTTTAGCTGGTGTAGCGTTAGATCGCGCGTGCTCAGGGTCACTCTCCTCGATTTGACTTCGGACAGCGCCGAAGCAGCGTGTAGCATCTTTGCTGGCTTTCCGTTAAAGCGCAAAGGGTCCCCGCGTCGATAGCTCTCATGCGACAGATGCGCAAACTTTCAGTCTGATCGGCACTAGTCGGATGAGCCTTAGGCCTACTACACCGTCCAAATCCACCCCGCGAAAGCCGGGCCAGCTCTCCGGTTCGGCCGTCTTCGGCCTCCAGATTCTGGTGGGTTTGGCGATTATTCTGGGCATGTTCGCCCTCAATGCTGTCGCTGGCAAATTGGTCATGCCCAAGCCCACCGATGTGCTCAATCAGAGCATCCGCCTGTGGTCCGATGGCACCATGCTCAAAGCTCTGGGCGAGTCGGTCACGGTGATTGGTTTGGGCTTTCTGCTCTCTGCGGTCAGCGGCATTCTGCTCGGCGTGCTGCTGGGTGGTAACCGGATTCTGGCCCGCGTTTTCGATCCTTTCGTCAACGCGTTGAACTCCACCCCCGGCGCAGCCTTCATCCCGCTGATCATTGTCTGGTTCGGTCTCTACACCGAAGCCAAGATCGTGGTCGTGTGGAACGCTGCGCTCTTCCCCATTCTCATCAACACCGCCGCTGGCATTTCCAATGCCAACAAGGATCTGGTGGAAATGGGCCGCGCCTTCGGTGCCAAAAAGGCGACCCTGTTCTGGCGCGTCATGATCCCCGATGCGCTGCCCTCCATTCTGAGCGGCCTGCGCATTGGCGCGGCGATTTCCACAGTTGGCACGGTCATCGCCGAGCTGACCATGGCCCAGTCCGGCCTCGGCGGTCTCTTGGCGCAAGCCGGCAATCGCTTCCAAATGGATCGCTATTTTGCTGTTGTTCTGGTGCTCATGGCGCTGGGCACAGCGCTGACTGCGCTCTTGCGCTATATCGAGCGCCGCCTTGGCCGCTGGCGCGTTGCGCAGGGAGAAGCCTCATGAGCCGCGCCCCGATTATTTCCGTCAAAAAAATCACCAAGACATTCAAAAACGGCGAAGTGACCGCGCTGCAGGACGTCTCCTTCGATGTTGCCGAGGGCGAGTTCCTGTCTCTTGTCGGCCCCTCCGGTTGCGGCAAGACCACACTTCTGCGCGTCATCAATGGCCTGATTGATGTTGACCATGGCGAGGTCATCTCGCTTGGCCAAGCGCCAGAACCCGGCCCCGATCTGGCCATGGTGTTCCAGTCCGCGCGCCTCCTGCCGTGGCTCACTGTCAGCGGCAATATCGAGTTCGTGCTTGAGCTGCGGGGCATGGACAAAGCCGAACGTCGCCAGCGCGCCGATGCCTTGTTGGGTGCCGTAGGTCTGCGCGATTTCGCCCAGGCCTTTGCTCATGAACTCTCCGGCGGCATGCAGCAGCGTGTTGGCCTCGCCCGCGCTTTGGCGGTTGAGCCGAAGGTTCTTCTTATGGACGAACCCTTCGCCGCGCTCGATGCCATCACCCGTGAAGTTCTGCGCCGGGAGCTTTACGAGATGTGGGCCCGTCGCAAGACGACCATCGTCTTTGTCACCCACGACATTGAAGAAGCCATTCTGCTCTCCCAGCGCATTGTGCTGCTGAAGCCGCGCCCCGGTCGCGTCGATAGCGTCATTAATGTCGATCTGCCCGAGCCGCGTTTCGCGCAAGACCCTCGCACTTATCCCCAGTTCGCCGCCTATCGCTCCAGCATTTGGCAGCGCATTCAGGACATGGCCAGAGAGGGCACAAAGCTTGAGGAATTGTCCGGCGCTTTTCCCAAGGAACTGCCATAGCTTAGCGGCATAAGCTTTTCCAATAGCACGCATAGAGTGAAGCGGGCGGCGATTGATGGTGAGTAATTTCCACGTCGGAGATTTCTTTGCGCGAAAGCGTGTTCCGGCGGCTTAGGAACTGCCATGACTACGCCTTGTACGGAACGCCTTGCCCCCATTAGTCCAGCGCATTGGACGCGGGAAACTGCAGCCCATCTGCTTGAACGCGCGGGTTTCGGTGGCACTCCGGCAGAAATCGATCGCCTCGCCGCCTTAGACCCAGTCTGTGCTGTCCGTAGTCTGGTGGGTTACCACTCCTATTCGGTGAATGTGGCTCTGCCCACTTTCGAAGCCTCCGACATCTGGGACGATAGTCTCGTCCAGTTCCCGGTCAGCCGTCCCGCCGCCACCGAAGGAGCTGAGCGCACCGGCGAGGCTATGGGCGTGAAGGTCAAGCCCGCAGGGTCCCGCCCGCTTCAGCCCGTCACCAACCGGTTCTTCTATTGGCTCCGCGCCACCACGCTCGAAACGCGCCGTCTCTCCATGTGGTGGCTCGATCGCATGGTGCGCACTTCGGCTCCGCTCGAAGAAAAACTCACCCTGTTCTGGCACGGCCATTTCGCCGTCTCCGAGGAAAAGCTCCGCGACGTCCGCAAGATCGCGCTCTATCTCGAAACCCTGCGCACCCATGCCGCTGGCAATTTCGGCGATTTGCTCAATGCCATCTCCAAAGACCCCGCCATGCTGGTGTTTCTCGATGCCGCCCAAAACGTCAAAGGCGCGCCCAATGAGAACTTTGGCCGTGAGGTCATGGAGCTCTTCACCATGGGCGTCGGTCATTACTCTGAAGACGATATCCGTGAAGCAGCCCGTGCCTTCACCGGTTGGGGCAATGACGATCTGAAGTTCGTCTTCGATCGCGCCAAGCATGACGGTGGCGAAAAGAACTTCCTTGGCTATACCGGCGCTTTTAACGGCGACGACATCCTGCGCATCATTCTCACCCAGCGCCAAACCGGCATCTATATCGCCTCCAAGCTCTACCGTTTCTTCGTGCGCGAAGACCTCAGCCCCGCCTTTGCCGAAGAGCTTGGCGCACTGATGCAAGCGCTCAATTACGACATCCCGGCCTTCCTCGAAGAGCTGTTCCTCTCCGAAGATTTCTATAGCCAGGCTTCCGTGGGCACCCACATCAAATCGCCCGTCGAGCTTTTGGTCTCGACCTATCGCAAGCTCGGTCTGGCTGAACTGCCGACCATTCCCGATCCTGTGTCCGTCACCAAGTCCTTGGGCCAGGTGCCGCTCTATCCGCCCACCGTCGCGGGTTGGGGTTCTGGTCGTTCCTGGATGACGCCGGGCCTTCTCTTCGAGCGCGGCAATTTTGCCAAGGAAGTGATGTTCCCCAACATCATCGAATTCCGTGATCCGCTCTATAATCCCGGTGCCGAAGTGCGCCGCGTCAACGCCAATATCAATGCTGGCATGGAAATCACCAAAGCCACTTTGGAAGAGGGGGCATCCCCCAGCGCGACCGCGGGCATTCAGGAAGCCTTCAACACGCGTTACGCCAGCCTTCAGGGCTATAACGAAGCGCTCCGCCGCTTAAAACCAACGCCCCGCTTTGCCGCAAACTTCTCGCTGTCGCAGCTGGTTGTCGCAGCCGGCGCTCAAACCACCGAAGCGGCGGTCGATCATCTGCTTGTGCGCCTCCTGCGTGTGCCGATCGCTCCGCCAGCCCGCCAAGCTCTCATCGACACGCTCGACGCCGAGCTTGGCACCACCTCTCTTCTCGAAGCCCAAACCTATATGGAACACGGCCTCCGCCTCGTCGCGCACATGATCATGAGCGCGCCTCAATATCAGCTGGCGTGAGGAATTTTTGACCATGGCCAAAACTCCAAAACTCTCCAATACCGAAAAGCTCAATCTGATCGAGCAGGGCTATTCCTCCATGGTCATGAACGGGGCAGGGGGCATAACCACCTCGCCTGTGTTCTCCAAAGTCGCCGACGCTCAGGCCAATGATCGTATTCTGGTCATTGTCGAACTCTCCGGCGGCAATGACGGTCTCAACACCGTCGTGCCCTATGCTGACGACGCCTATTATCGCGCGCGCCCCAATCTCGGCATCCGCAAGGAAAAGCTGCTCAAGATCGACGATCACATCGGCTTCCAGCGCACCATGACCGGCTTTGAACGTCTCTACAAAGACGGCAATATGAGCATTGTGAACGGCGTTGGTTATGACCAGCCCTCGTTCTCGCACTTCTCGTCCATGGCCTTCTGGCAGACCGGCGCACCGAACTCTGGCGAAGCCTATGGTTGGCTTGGCCGCATGGCCGATGCCATCGACCCGCAGGGTCACTCGACCAATTTCCTCGTCAACATCGACGATAGCCAGTCGCTCGCCGTGCGCTCCATGCATCACGTGCCGCTGGTCTTCAACAATCCGGACAATTTCACTCGTCGCCTGCTCGACGAAGAGCACGCTGCCATTGCCGCGCTCGACCGCAATTATGGCAATGGCTCGACCAATGCCTCCGAGCAATTCCTGCTCGACATTGCTGCCAGCGCCAACTCATCCGAGCAATTGGTGCGCGACGCTTGCTCCTCTTATGAGACCCCGGTGGATTACGGCCTCATCCCCTTCGGCCTAGAGCGCGTTGCTGCTCTCATCGCTGCCGATTTCCCCACCAAGGTCTACTACGTTCCCTATCGGAACAACGCCTTTGATACCCACGTCTATCAGTCCGATCTGCATGCGCGTCTGTGGTCCTACACCTCAGATCACATTGCCGGTTTCGTTGAAGACATGGAGCGCATTGGCCGCGGCGACGATGTTGTCGTCATGGTCTTTTCAGAATTCGGTCGCCGCGTCGCTGAAAACACCAGCCTGGGCACCGATCATGGCACCGCCGGTCCTGCCTTCGTCATCGGCAAGGGCGTGAAGGGCGGTCAATACGGCGCCATGCCGAGCCTGACCGATCTCGACGATGGCAACCTCAAATACACCACCGACTTCCGGCGCATCTACTCGACCCTGATCAATGGGTGGATGGGCTACGAGAATACCTCAGAAATCCTCAAATCCGACTTCGCCCCAATCGACTTGTTTGCCCGAAATCACTGAACCAAAGAGAAGCAGAGAAAATCCGATGTCGCTTACCCGCCGTTCTATTCTAGCCGCTGCTGCCTTCACCCTCGCCAGTGCAACTGCCATGACTGGCGCCTTCGCCCAGCCAGCCGACATGCTCGAGCTCAAGCTGGCGCTCGGCACTGCCGACGTCAACTTCAACCCCACCACGGCATCGGTCTATCGTCTTGCCGACACTCTGGGCTTTTACGAAAAGCACGGCGTAAAGGTTGAGATCGTCGCGCTCGATGGCACGCCACAGGCTGTTGCAGCTTTGAACTCGGGCGCCGTGGACATCGCCGACATCTCCATCGACGCAGCGGTTCGCCTCCGCGCCGAAAACGATGTCGCCATTAAGGGCTTCACCTCGGTTGCCCTCGGCAACCCATTCCTCATCGCCACCAAGACCGACATCACCTCGGTTGAACAGCTCGTTGGCCGCAGCTACGCCGTCGCCGATAACGGCAGCTTGGACTACAACCTCTCGCGCGCTGTGATCGACAGCTTCGGCGTCGATATTGACGGTCCAGATTTCGTCGCCATCGGCGCACCGGACATTCGCGTTCAGGCTCTGGCCGTCGGCCGTGTCGATGCGACCACCGTCTCCTTCGGCACCTATCAGTCCATCGCTGGCACTGAAGGCGTCCACGTTCTGGTCGATGCCGACGAGTTCGCCAAGCGCTCGCCTGGCCAGTCCAAATTCGTCGCCGCTTTGGAGCCAACCCTAGAAGGCAAGCGTGAAGCTCTCCAGCGCTTCACCAATGCTCTCGCCGATGCATCGCGCACCATGCAGCAGGATCCACAAATCTGGATCGATGCGATCACCGCAGCGCGTGAAGACCTCACGCCAGAAGCCATCAAGTCGACCGCCGAGATCAACGTCCGCCGTTGGTGCGTTAATGGCTGTATGAACCCAGAGAGCCTAGACAAGACCGTCGCCTATGCCTACTCGACCGCTGATTTTGCCGAAGTGAAGGAAATCCCGGCCAGCGACGTTTACGACGCCAGCTTTGCCGAAAAGATGATGGAAACCCTCGGCAAGGCCGAAGGCAATATTCTCGACGCACGCTAAGAGGCACATTTCTGCCAAAAGCCCCTCGGCGCGGTGACCATGCCGCGCCGGGAGCCCATAAAGGCTGGCCAAAGGCCAAGAATTGGCCCATTGAGGCCACTCAAAAGCCCCAGCAATTTCACGCCTGTAGTCTCCCGCATTTCCCCTCGAAATGCGCCAGCACAAACGCGCTAAGCCCTTACGTCATAGTTCCTTTCCCGATGTTTGTGCTCGCCCCGGGCGTCCATGGCAAAATCCCCATATCCATCGCATTCGACTAGCCGAACCAATTTCTTGGCCGCATAGTGCCCAAACCGTTGGAGGACGGTTTTGGAGGACTTATGAAGCTCGGCATTAACCTGCTCTGTCTCAACGATTTTGTGACAGAGGATCACCTGCCCATTCTGCGCCGCCTGAAGGCTCTGGGTTATGACGGCGTCGAAATCCCCATCCTCTCCGGCGAGCCCGACCATTACGCGTGGCTTGGTCGCCAGCTTGACGCCATTGGCTTAGAGCGTTGCGCCACAGCTATCGTGCCAACGCCCGATGTCAGCCCCATTGCGGCAGACCCAGAAACCCGCGCCAAAGGCCGCGCTCACCTCAACTGGGCGCTCGATTGCGCCATTGCTCTGGGCGCGCAAAGCCTAGGTGGGCCCATGCACGCGCCCATCGGTCACTTCACCGGCTCCGGTCCCACCGAAAGCGAACTCAACTACGGCGTTGAAGCGCATCGCGATCTCGCGCAACGCGCTGAAAATAATGGTCTTTTCATAAGTCTTGAGCCGCTTAATCGCTTCGAGACCTATTTTCTCAACACCACCACCCAGTGCCGCGATTACGCGCTTCGTGTGGACCATCCCGCCTTCCGGATCATGTACGACACCTTCCACGCCAATATCGAAGACGGCAACCAAGTTGCTGCCTTTCAAACCGTCGCGCCCCATGTCGGCATCGTCCATGTTTCAGAAAATGATCGTGGCATCCCCGGTCGCGGCCACATCGACTTTGCTCATATTTTCAAAGCGATACGCGCATTGGGCTATGACGGCTGGCTCACTTTGGAAGCCTTCGGTGCCGGTCTTCCAGGCATAGCTGCCGCCACCCGCGTCTGGCGCCCGCTCTTCCCCGATCACGAAACCCTCTTCTCTGAAAGCGCCAGCTTCATTCGCAAGACTTGGGCTGAGGCGAAATAGGGCAGGGGCGAGGACTTATCCCCGCCCCATAAGAACGTGCCAGACTGTCGACTTTGCCCAGAGATAATTTTCCCTCAAGGGCCTAGTATCGCATCAGCCCTCGCTCGCGCGCTCATCCAAAATGTCGAGGATGGCGGCCGTCGCGACGGCATAACCCCGTGCTCCAAGCCCGGCGATCACCGCGTCGGCCCGCATGGAAACATAGGAGCGGTGGTAGATTTGTTCGCGCTTATGAATGTTGGAGATATGGAGTTCGATCACCGGGCCTTCAAACATCTTGAGCGCATCAAGCAGCGCCAGTGAGGTGAAGGTGAAGGCGGCGGGATTGATAACAATCCCGGCCCCTTCGTCGATGGCCTCATGCACCCAGTTGATCAGCTGTTCTTCACTATTGGTCTGGTGAAAGACAACAGGGCGCTGACCTGCCGCCTGCCGACACATCTCCTCGACTTCGGCGAGCGTCGTCGTGCCATAAATATGCGGCTCGCGCTTCCCGAGGCGATTAAGGTTGGGACCGTTCAGAATATAGAGCGGCTTCATAGCGAGACCCCTTGGTATCCGAACATCTTCGGCAACCACAGCACCGTATCCGGCACGAATGTGAAGAGGATCAGCGCGCCAATCAAAACCCAAAGGAAGGGCATGACATCGCTGATCAAAGCCCGCATCGGGGTTTTGGCTATTCGCGTCATGATGAACAGTAAAAGGCCGTAGGGCGGGGTGATTAGCCCGAGCATGATGTTGACCACGGCAACCACGCCAAAGTGAACCATGTCGATGCCCAGTGCCTGCGCTGCGGGGATCAGAACTGGAACGATCACCAGAAGAATGGTCGTGCCTTCAAGAACACAGCCCAACAGCAGCAGGAGGATGTTGACGACGATCAGGAAGGTGATCGGGTCCATATCCCAAGACAGCAAAATGGCGCTGATGGTGCGGGGGATATTCTCGATGGTGACAACATAATTGAATACCAGTGCGCCAGCGATCAGCATGCCGATGGAGGCTGTGGTTTTGGCGCTCGTCAGCAGCGATTGGTAAAGCTCCGGCATTTTGACGGCGCGATAAAAGACCACGGAGACAAGCAGCGCATAGGCCGCGGCCACTGCTGCAGCCTCGGTTGGCGTCGTTACGCCACCATAAATGCCGTACATCAGAACGACGGGCATCATCAGCACCGGAAGTGCTTCCCATGTCATCTTCGGCAGTTGGCGCAAGGGCACTGGCGGCTCAACAGGGAAGTTCTTTACCCGCGCGGTGATGGCGATGAGCACCATCATAAAGCCAGCCATGATCAGGCCCGGCACGACGCCACCCAGGAACAGATAGCCAATGGAGGTATCGGCCACCAAGGCATAGAGAACCATAGGAATGGACGGAGGAATGATCGGTCCAATAACCGCAGTGACAGCGGTCAGCGCTGCAGCATAGGACGGCGTGTATTTATTGTCCTTGGTCATCATGTGCTGCATCATCTTGCCAGAGCCTGCAGCATCGGCCACGGCCGAGCCTGACATGCCCGCAAAGACAATTGATTGCAGCACGTTCACCTGCGCCAGACCGCCTCGGAAGCGACCGACGAGCGCGTCACACCACTTGAGCAAGCGGTCAGACAGCGTGCCTGAATTCATAATCTCGGCGGCAAGAATGAACAGCGGCACCGCCAACATGATGTAGTTGGAGTACATGCCGTTGAGGAATTGCTCAGCGACAATGCCGGGATCCTGGCCGCGCATGAAGAGATAGACCAGTGAGCCGCAGATCATCGACACACCCATCGGCAGGCCGAGGAAGGCGAGGAGCGTTATCAGGCCCAGCGCAATGCCAAAGGCCAAAGAAATCGTGGTCATATGCCCGAGCTCACCTTGGTTGGATCAGCGTCATCTGCGAGGCGCCCAAAGGCAGCCTGCCACGCCACATAGAGCTGGCGTACGATCATCGCGACGGCAAAAATCCCGTAGATGGAATAGAGATAGTCAAAGCGGATCTTGAGATAGGCGGTCTTTTCCACCTTCATAAACAAGATGTAGTCGATCACCGCTGGCAGCGAGAAGGTAAAGAGCACCACCAACGTGAGCGAGGTGATCAACACCATCACACGCTTCACCCCGGGCCTAGCCGCGCCATAAAACAGATCAAAACGAATTTCTTCGTTGTCGCGCACCACAAAGGCGGTGCCGAACAGCACCATCCAGAGCCACATGATGACGCTGATTTCATGTGTCCAGCCGATCGGCAGGTTCAGCACATAGCGGAACACGATCTGCAGGATGAAAACGATGAACATGATTGCCAGCATAGCGGCGAGCACGTTCTCTGCCCGGGCATGCAGCCAGCGGCCAATTGCGGAAATCTTGGGAGACATCCGTCCACTCTCCTCGGGAGCTAGCACGCGGCCAGCGGCAAGACGGAAGAGGCGACGCGATTGCGCCGCCTCAAATTTGGAGCAAATTAGAGGGCGTTGATGCGCTCAACCACGCCTTCTGGCCAATCCTTGGCAAGATCGGACTCAAGGTACTTCTGCTGCGCAAAGCTGCGGAAGGCAGCAAGATCAGGCTCATAGACATCAAGACCTGCGCTGCGGAAGCGCTCGGCCAGTTCGGCCTCGCGGGCAACGTGCTCATTCTGACTGAAGTCGATGGCTGCCTTGGCGGCTTCTTCAAACTTGGCCTGCTGCTCTGGGCTCATCGCATCCCAAGACGACTTGGAGATGACGAGAAGGTCAAAGCCGACCAGATGCGAAGTGAGGGCGATCTGCTTCATCACTTCGTAGAACTTCATGTTCTCGACGTTCGGCAGCGGGTTGTCCTGCCCGTCAATCGCGCCAGTCTGAAGTCCGGTGTACACCTCGGCATAAGCCATTGGCGTTGGATTGGCACCGATGGACGAACCGAGGAACTGCCAAGCGTCACCACCCGGCATACGCAGCTTTACGCCAGCGAGGTCGGCAGGGGTGTTGATCTTCTTTTCGCTGATCAGACCCACGTGACGTGCGCCGAAATAGGTTGGGCCGATGATGTGAATGCCCAACTGGTCTTCAGCCATCTTCTTGAACTCAGCGCCAACGTCGCTGTCAAAGAAGGTGCGCAGATGGTTCGCGTCACGGAAGAGATAAGCCGAGGTCAGAACCGACCAGGCCGGGATCTGATTGGAGATATCTTGCGGAGCGATATTGCCCATTTCGAGGTTGCCGCGCTGCAGTGCGACGAGCTCAGTGCCCTGCTTAAAGAGGTTGCCGCCGAGATAGGTTTCGATGGTGTAGTCGTCTGCCACTTGCGCAGACAGCATGCTCATCATCTCAGCGCGAATATCGGCTTCAGAAAATACAGCCGAGAAACGCAGTACAGGCTTGTCCTGAGCCATTGTGGGCAACAGTGAAGCGAGCATAAGCCCGCCAACCATCAGCGCGCGGCGCGATAGCGTTAGCATCATGATTTTCCTCCCTCAGAAAACATTTGTCGGTTGTTCCGACGTCGCCGAAGGCCCTCTCCACCGGCTTTTGTCACTTTGTACGAACTAGTACGTTCATGTCAACAATGTTTCCGCCGCATTAATATGCGATCTTTCATTTCATCCGATATTCTTATAATCATCGGTTGAATGCAAGCGGTGAGGCGATGCGGTGATCAATCCGGAAGAGACGATAGGCGAGGCAATCTATCGTCGTCTGCGCGCCGATATTATTTCGTGCGACCTTGCCCCCGGTCAAAAGCTCAAGCTTGAGCCGCTAAAAGCACGCTATGACACGGGCTTAGGTACCCTCCGCGAAGTCCTGAACCGCTTGGCGAGTGAAGACTTGGTGGTCGCTGAAGGGCAAAAGGGGTTTGCGGTGGCACCGGCCACAGTGGCCGATTTGCGCGAAACAGCAGACCTGCGCCTCCTGCTTGAAAGCCACGCGTTAAAGCTCTCCATCGCGCGTGGTGACCTTGATTGGGAAGGCGAAATCGTCTCGGCCCATCACAAGCTTGCGGCCATCGAAAAGCAACTTTTGGGCGGGCAGAACAAGCAGACGGTGGAGTGGGTGCGCTATGACTTCGCCTTCCACAATGCGCTGATTTCCGCCTGCGGATCGCGGTCTTTGCTCACGATGCACGCCACCATATTCGATCGCTTTTTGCGCTATCACATGTTGGCAGCAAGCTTTCGCGGATCAGGCGTCGTTTCCGATCACAGGGCGCTGCTCGAGCTTGCCCTGGCGCGCGATACGCAAGGCGCACTCGCCATGCTCGGCACCCATATTGAGAGCGGCCTCAACCATGTGTTGCAGACCAAGCTCCTCGCCGCTTAGGCAAAGCGCGCAAAGGTTTTGGCCATTTCCTGCGGGTCCGCTGCTTGGCCGGCAAAGAGTGTGAAGGCTCCAACGGCCTGATAGATCGCCATGCCGCCGCCGGAGAGCACCCGGCATCCCTTTGCCCGAGCCGTTTTGATCAGCTCTGTCTCGCGCGGAAAATAGATAATATCGACAATGAATTGCTCGGCGCAAAGCAAGTCTGGCGCCAGAGGCATTCCCGGCAGCTTCTCCATGCCCACTGGCGTGGTATTGACCGCGCCGCCGGCCCCAACAATCGCTGACCGCAGATGATCTGGCAAAATGGCCCGAACCCGTGCGCCATTCGCTTTAGCCATTTGGTCCGCCAAGGCACGGGCTTTCTCAACATCGACATCGACAATATCGAGCGCGCTAACGCCGAGCCCAATCAGCGCCTGCGCCACGGCGGAGCCAGCACCACCTGCGCCCAGTTGGATCACCCGGCCCAAATCTTGGGTGCCAAATGCGGCCGTAAAACTTTGCGCAAAGCCAGAGCAATCAGTGTTGTAACCGTGGGACGCACCCGCCTCGAACACGACGGTGTTCACTGCGCCAATAGCGCGGGCCTCGGGGCTCAAATTATCAAGCAGCGGGACAATCGCTTGCTTAAATGGAAAGGTCACATTGCATCCGCGATAGCCCTTTGCCTTCATGGCGCTGAGCACTGCGGCAAGCGCACTATCGGGCAGGTCCAACGCGTCAAAGTCAATCAGATCATAGCGATAGGCGAGCCCTAAACGTTCGCCCTCTTTCTCGTGCATGACCGGGGTCAGCGACGCGCCAATACCGCGTCCCAGCAGTCCGATTCGAAGTGTTGGCCCAGATTGATTGAGGTCGGATCGCATGGCGTCGACACGCGAAAGTGCCGCTTTTGCACGCTCAAACTGCATAGACACGACCAATGCTCCCCGTCGCTGGGCGTTGGTTCACCCGCGCACTTGTTTTATGCGCTGCTGCCCCGTTACAACGATAGCAGACGATTTGCGTCACAATGTACGAACTGGTTAGTTTAGTCAATTCTGGCGCGCGCGAGAGAGGTGCCTATAATGAGTGATGTTCAGGCTCCCAAGCCGTCCGGTCGCCGTACGCCAACACGGCAGCAGGACCCGGAAGGGACCAAGCAGAATATCATCGAAATTGCCTCGCAAGAGTTCGCGCTCAATGGCCTATCGGGCGCCCGCATAGATGAAATTGCCGCCAAGACCCGTGCCTCCAAGCGCATGATCTACTATTACTTCGGCGACAAGGAAGGGCTCTATCGCAGCGCCCTTGAGCATGCCTATGCGCAGGTTCGACAGGGTGAAGCAAAGCTCGACATCGCAGGGCTTTCGCCAATCGATGGCCTCAAAAAACTGGTCGAGTTCACTTTCGAACACCACCATCAGCATGAAGATTTCATTCGCATGGTGATGATCGAAAACATCCATCACGGCCAATATCTTGAAACCTCACCGGGCGTGCGCGAACTCAATGTCACGGCCATCACCAATATTCGCGATCTCTATGAGCGGGGCGTTGCCGAAGGCAATTTCCGCCCCGGCATTGATCCGCTGGACATCCACTGGCAGATCAGTGCGCTCTGCTTTTTCAACGTCTCCAATCGGGCGACATTCTCAAAACTGTTCGACCGCGATTTTGGTGCGCCGGATAGCCAGATCCGCTTGAAAGAGCACGCAGTAAACGCCGTTCTGCGTTTTGTCGCAAAACCAGAGGCGCTGGTTTAGCTCAAAGCCACCCTTTCCGCGACCATCCCCGAGCGTGCTCAAAGAGTGCGGACTCATAACGGACGGCTCGGCGCTGCCTTAGGTCCACTTTCAGATCGTCAACTTGCCCCCCGAACCTAGCTGATCTCGGTGCTGGAAGGGGCCGTCCGTCGTCCGCCCCTTCCAGCACCCGCCCATAGTCCCCCGTGGGGTGCCTCCACCGGCCTGCTTCCTCCGCGATTGCCCAGCGACTGCGCCCACATCCTCCAAAATACTGCCCCCGTTGACCTCCCAACCTCCTCATGTCACTTTGTACGAACTAGTTAGTTAGTTAGTGGAGGGGCTATGAAAACGTCGATCGCTACTGTCTCGATCAGCGGCAATCTGCGCGAGAAGCTGGAGGCTATTGCTGCTGCTGGCTTTGACGGGGTCGAAATCTTCGAGAACGACTTCCTCGCTTACGACCAATCCCCCGCTGAAGTGCGCAAGATGTGCGCCGATCTAGGGCTTGAGATTACGCTCTTCCAACCATTTCGCGACTTTGAAGGCCTCCCAGAACCGCATCGCAGCGCCGCCTTTGAACGAGCCGAACGCAAGTTCGATCTGATGGAGCAATTGGGTGCTCCCCTAGTTTTGGTCTGTTCCAGCGTTGCCCCGGCAGCACTGGGCGGAATTGATCGCGCTGCCGCTGACTTCCGCGAACTGGGCGAGCGCGCTGCCAAGCGCGGCCTGAAGGTGGGTTTTGAAGCGCTAGCTTGGGGTCGTCATGTGTTCGATCACCGTGACGCGTGGGAGGTCGTTCGGCGCGCTGATCATCACAATGTTGGGCTTATTCTCGATAGCTTTCACACGCTGTCGCGCGGCATCAACCCAGACACCATTCGCTCTATTCCGGGTGACAAGATCTTCTTTGTCCAGCTCGCAGACGCTCCCGCGCTCGCGATGGACCTTCTCTATTGGAGCCGCCACTATCGCAATATGCCGGGCGAGGGCGATCTCCCCGTGGTGGATTTCACCCGCGCCGTTCTTGCCACGGGCTACTCCGGTCCTCTGTCATTGGAGATTTTTAACGATCAGTTCCGTGCCGGATCGCCACGCACTATCGCCGCAGATGGGAAACGCTCGTTAATCTTTCTTGCCGACCAAGCCCGATTGGCCGAACCGGACGCCCCCATCATTACACCTGCATTACCGGCCCGCGCTAAGGTTGAAGGCGTGTCTTTCGTCGAGTTCACGGCCAATGAAGCCGAAGCGGAACAACTGGCTGGCCTCTTGGGCAAACTCGGTTTCAGCCACACCGGTCATCACCGTTCCAAGGCGGTCAATCGCTATTCGCAGGGCGATATCAATATCGTCATCAATACGGAGCGAGAGGGCCTCGCGCACGCGGCTTACATCACCCACGGCACCAGTGCTTATGCCATGGGGCTACTGGTGGAGGATGCGGGCAGGGCGCTGGACCGTGCTCGCGCCCTTGATGCTCAGGTCTTTAATCAACACGTCGCGCCAAACGAGCTCAAAATACCCGCTGTCCGTGGCATAGGAGGGGGCGTCATCTATTTCCTCGATCGACAGTCGGAACTGGCCGATGTGTGGGACAAGGAGTTCGTGTCCCTTCCAGCACAGTCCGCAGGCGCCCATCTCACCCGCGTCGATCACCTCGCTCAGACGATGAACTACGAGGAAATGCTCACCTGGATCCTCTTCTATCGTTCCATTTTCGAGCTTGATAAAAGTCCCATGGTCGATGTGGTCGACCCAGCAGGCCTCATCCGCAGTCAGGTGATCGAAAGCCCCAAGGGTGAACTGCGGCTAACCCTCAACGGCGCAGAAAATCGCAAAACCCTAGCAGGGCGCTTTATCAGCGAAACCTTCGGCTCGAGCCTCCAACACATAGCGTTTGCATCAAGCGACATCTTCGAAACCGCCCGTATTCTGCGGGAGAACGGGTTGGCGGCTTTGCAGATTTCCCAGAACTATTACGACGATCTCGCCGCGCGGTTCATCTTCCCACCTGAGTTGCTGTCCAAGCTTCAGGCGGCCAATTTGCTTTATGATCGCGACGCGAATGGCGAGTATTTCCAGCTCTATACGCCGCGTTTCGGTGAAGGTTTTTTCTTTGAAGTCGTCCAGCGCACTGGAGGCTATTCTGGTTACGGCGCGTTCAATGCCCCGTTCCGCATCGCGGCCCAGAGGCGAGAAATCAACGTGTTGGACGGAATGTAGGTACTCTCTGCGCTACGAGGGGCTCAGAGGCTTCTCGTCGGCCAATTGGTCGCGTGCCAAATGTCCGGCAGGCCCTAAGCAGCTGTGAGTAGGCGCACGACCTGTTCGTTGTCGAGATTGATAATGACAGATGCTGCGTCCTGCGCGGCCTCTGGGTCGCTTTTCTCGACGGCAGCAATAAGCGCGTGATGAGATAACAGGCCATGGGTAAAATAGCCGTTCGTGTCTGCAGACGAGTTGGCCTTGATGGCGAGGGCAATTGTGAGTTCCACGACGCCGGTGACGGACCGTAACAAGCTGTTTCCGGATGCTTCGGCGATAGCGCGGTGAATTTCAAGGCAAGCCAGGCCGTGGCCCTCAGGATTGGTTTGATTGAGCTCGATTTGATGAAGCCAGTACTTCATCACACGAACGTTGTCGGCGGTGCGCCGTTGCGCTGCCAAGCTCGCGGAGCGCGTTCCAAGCGACCGCCGCACATCGAATAGGCTCTCATAAAACCGCGCATCCGGCTTTGCGTAATAGTGCCAACTCAACACTTGCGGGTCGAAGAAATTCCAGCGGCTTATCGGCGAGACACGAGTGCCCACTTTAGGCCGTGCTTCCACTAGGCCTTTGGCCTCCAGCGTCTTGAGCGCTTCGCGCAACACTGTGCGCGACACACCGTAAGTCTCCATCATCACCTGATCACTTGAGAGCGTCGATCCGACGGGAAACGCCCCAGTGACAATAGACAGGCCAATCTCATTGATAACGAAATTATGGAAATTCCGTGCAGCAGGTCGCCCCGAGAGAGAGCGAATAAGGCTGCCAGTTTCGATCATACTAAGCTTTCTCGAGCGAATCTTTTCCAGAGGCTGACGCCGCGAATATGATGCGCTGTAAAACGATGAATAAGAACAATAAAATGCCGATGACGATCTTGGTCCACCAGCTCGAAAGCGTCCCGTCGAAGATTATATAGGTTTGGACCAAACCGAGCAGCATTACGCCCACAAACGTGCCGAGCACGAAGCCGTACCCTCCGGTGAGAAGTGTACCGCCGATCACCACAGCGCTGATTGCATCCAACTCTACGCCGACCGCCGCCAGCGGATAACCCGCTGAGGTGTAGATGGAAAAGATGAGGCCAGCCAAAGCCGCCAACATGCTGGAGAGCATGTAAATTTGCACTGTTGTTTGGGCAACCGGAACGCCCATCAGGGAGGCAGACACAGGGTTTCCGCCTAGCGCATATACATAGGAGCCAAACCTAGTCCTATGTGCCACGAGGGCGCCGATGAGAAATATCGCGACCATCAAAAGGCCGATAAAACTCAATCGCCCGCCACCGGGCAGCCTGATGATGAGGCTGGTAATCAGGGAATAGAATTCGTGGTTGATGGGAACGCTATCCTGCGTGATCACCGAAGCGCCGCCTCGTGCCAAGAACATCCCCGCCAATGTCACGATAAAACTTGGCACTTGGAGATAGTGGATCGTAGCGCCCATCGCCGCGCCAAACAGCCCCGCAATCCCGAGTGCAACGATGAACGCGACCAGCGGATGGAACCCCATCCAGCTGATCAGAACGGCAACCAAAACGCCGGTAAACCCAATCACCGCCCCAACCGACAGGTCGATGCCTCCGGAAATGATGACAAAGGTCATCCCCACCGCTGCGATGCCGAGGAAGGCATTGTCAGTGAGAAAATTGCCAAGGACGCGCGTTGAAAGCATGCCGGGAAACTGCATGACCGAAAGAGCATAGGCGACTATGAAAATTACGGCAGTGGCTGCCAGAGGTCGCAAGCTGCGCTTCATTTGAAAGTCACCCGATTGCGGTCACGCTTGAAAAGGCCCAATGCCGAGCCGAGGAGGGGCGACTGCACCATCAAAATGAGAATGATCATCCCGGCTTTGACAATCAGGTTGAACTCGGGACGGAAGCCCGACACCAAAATCCCCGTATTCATCGCCTGAATAATGATTGCACCGACGACCGCGAGCGGGATGGAGAACCTACCGCCGAGCAGCGATGTGCCGCCGATCACCACAGCCAGAATGGCATCGAGCTCGAGCCACAGCCCTGAATTATTAGCATCCGCCCCGCGGATATCTGCCGCTACGATAACGCCAGCAATCGCTGCACAAAAGCCGCTCAGGCTATAGACCAGCATCAGCAACACGCGCGAATGAATACCAGCCAGCGATGCTGCTGCGCGGTTAACGCCAATCGCTTGCACGAAAAGCCCGATCGCTGTCCGCCGTGCAATGAGCGTCACCACAACCATCAACAAAACGGCGATCACCGCTGCCATCGGCAGCCCCAGGAATGAGCCGGTGCCGAGGAAAATCAACGCAGGGTCATTGAACGTGACAATCGATCCCGAGGTGATCAACTGTGCTATTCCTCGTCCCGCGACCATTAAAACCAGCGTTGCCACAATGGGCTGGATGTCGAGCACTGCAACGAGAAAACCATTCCACAGGCCGCACGCGAGCCCAACAGCCAACGCTGCGAGAACGGCCATAGGTGTCGGATAACCTGCAACAACCATCGTCGCCGCGACGGCGCCACACACCGCCATAATCGCGCCGACGGAAAGGTCTACCCCTTTCGTGGCAATCACCCCGGTCATACCAATGGCCAAAATTGCGACGGGCGCGCCGCGATTGAGCACGTCGATCAAGCTTCCAAAGAAGCGCCCATCCTGCCAAGAGATGCGGAAGAAGTTCGGAAACAATATCCAGTTGATCAGCAGAACGGCTGCCAGTGCCAGCATCTGCGTGTTGGCTAAATGATGGAGATGGAGCCGCTTCATGCTTCCACTCCGGCGTTGTTGTTGGCAATTGCGTGCACGATCACACCTGCATTGATGTTCTTGCCCGTGAGCTCGGCAACCATCTCACGTTCACGCATCACGACAATGCGCGAGCTGTAAGCAACCACCTCGTCCAACTCTGATGAGATCACCAGCATGGCCATGCCTTCGTCGCGGAGGCGATTGATGGTGCGCACTATTTCAGCATGCGCACCCACATCAATGCCGCGGGTCGGTTCGTCGAGGATGAGAAAGGCAGGGTCAGTCGCTAACCAACGCGAGAGGATAACTTTTTGCTGGTTGCCGCCGGAGAGGAGCTTGACCGGCATGTCGAGTGATGCGGCTCGAATATCCATCGCCTCGCCAAATTTTCCGGCGATTTCGAGCTGCTCGTCTCGGTCCAGCGCCTTGAACCAGCCCAACTTTCCCTGCAGCGCGATGACAATGTTCTCGCGCACCGACAGGTCGCCCAAAATGCCCTCGGCTTTTCGGTCCTCGGGGCAGAAGCCGAAGCCTTTTTTTATGGCGTCAGTGGTGCGGTGGATTGTGGTTTCTACGCCGTTGACGCGCACTTTGCCCTGATCGGCAGCGTCGGCGCCAAACATGATGCGCGCCATTTCGGTCCGGCCTGATCCCAAAAGCCCTGCAACACCAATAACTTCGCCCTTGTGCACGACAAGGTTAAACGGTGCGACGCTGCGTTTGCGGCCAAAGCCTTCAAATTCCAGCAGCACCTCATCATGCGTACCAATCGGCTCGATGTCGGTCGCCCCGGAAAATGCAATGTCCTTGCCCAACATCAACCGCACCACATCTGTTCGATTGAGAGAGGTTAAGTCTCGCGTTTCGATGAGCTTGCCATTGCGCAACACCGTGACGCGGTCCGAAATGGCGAACACTTGATCAAGAAAATGGGTTATGAACAAAATGGCGAGGCCCTTGGCCTTCAAGCCCTTTATCACCTCAAACAGCCGGGCGACTTCATTGCGGTCGAGGCTGGCAGTAGGTTCATCAAGAATAAGCACTTTGCCTGAAAGCTGCACTGCGCGGGCAATCGCCACGATCTGCTGCACAGCCACGGAATGGCTTCCCAGCTCACTGCCAGGATTGATGTGCAAATCATAATTGGCAAGCAGGACCCGCGCGTCTGCTTCCATTTTGCGGACATCAACAAAGCCGAATTTGCGCGGCTGGTGTCCGAGAAAAAGGTTCTCCGCTACCGAGCGGTTGGGCAGCAGATTGACCTCTTGATAGACAGTGCCAATGCCATAGGCCTGCGCGTGAAGCGGGTTATCGAGTGTTATCTCGCTCCCCTCGAGATAGACGCCGCCGCTTGTTGGCCGATAGGCTCCGGTCAGGATTTTGATGAGGGTCGATTTGCCCGCACCATTTTCGCCAAGCAGCGCATGGACTTCGCCCGCGCGCAGGCCGAAATCGACATGGTCGAGCGCTGTGTGATTGCCGAAAATCTTGGACACACCGCGCGCTTCAAGCACGTAGCTATTCTCAGTCATACCTATTCCCCCCGCAATCACTCTACTCCTTTCCAACAAACTGTCATCCCGGCTGGTGCCGGGATGACGCTTCAGGAAGGAGTGAGGCTTGCGTCCTAGTAGCCGAGGCCCTTACGGCGATCGTATTCGCCCTGCGGATCATCGGCTGGTGTGTAGAGCTTGGATTCAGTAATGATGAACTTTTCAGGCTCTGTGCCATCGGCGAGATAGGCCGAAAGAGCTTCAAAGGCGGGACCTGCCATGTTTGGGGTCAGCTCAACCGTGGCATTGGCTTCGCCTGCCACCATGGCTGCAAAAATGTCAGGAACAGCATCAATGGAGACGACCTTGATGTCAGTCCCTGGCTTGAGACCTGCGTCCTTGATCGCCTGAATAGCGCCAACGGCCATGTCGTCATTATGCGCGTAAACCGCACAAATATCGGCGCCACCGTTTTCGGCCTTGATGAAGCCTTCCATCACTTCTTTACCCTTAGCGCGGGTAAAGTCGCCTGTCTGGCTGCGCGCCAGCGTGATATTGGCCTTGCCAGCAATGGCTTCTTCAAAGCCCTGCTTGCGGTTAATGGCCGGGGTGGACCCCACCGTGCCCTGCAGTTCCACTACCTTGCAGTCTGCGCCATTGACGTCGGCTACCAGCCATTCGCCGGCGACACGACCTTCCTTCACCTGGTCAGAGGCGACGGAGGTCAAATAGAGATCTTCTGGCGCGTCTACACCTCGGTCGAGAAGTACCACCGGAATTTCGGCTTCCTTGGCTTCACTCAACACGTCTTCCCAACCTGTCGCCACCACGGGGGCGACAAGAATGGCGTCTACGCCTTGGGCGATAAAGCCGCGAATGGCCTTGATCTGATTTTCTTGCTTCTGCTGCGCATCCGCGAATTTCAGGTCAATTCCAAGTTCTTCGGCCAATTGTTTCGTCACTGAGGTTTCGGCAGCACGCCATCCGGACTCCGAGCCGATCTGGCTGAAGCCAACAACGATGCCCTTCAGATTATCCTGAGCGATGCTGACAGAAGTCAAAGCAGTAGCGAGGCTTGCCGCGAGGGCAAGCTTGGAAAAAATGGTCACGATGTCCTCCCAATGTGCCGTCGCGGTGTGTTCACCTTCGACGATGACCAAACGCTACATAAAGTACTATTATATGTAAAGAGGGTAAGGAGACGGTAACAGGTCAGGCCGGACGGACCGAAACTTTGTCAAAGTCGGAAAGGAGAGAGGCTGCCTGAATACCCAGTGGGAGTGGGCAATTACGGGTGCGCTGGCATTAGGGGTAGCGATGCTCAGACTTGACAAGCCTAGCTAGACTTCAACGGAAGGAAGCCGTGCACCAAGCCTGCAAAGCCGCATAACCGTTATGTTGATGGAACTTTGAAGAGATTGGCTGGGGAACCTGGACCCTCTCGTTGAGTTCGAGAGTACATATATTTCAGATAGTTAGCAATCGATGCGGTCTATAATGTGGGGCAAGGTGGATCACCATTTTGGATCAGTTTGGCCAAGTAGGTGTAGATAGGGGTCATCTGGCGGTTCGCATGAAGTCGAACTCAATCGGGAGGAGGTAGCTGCAGCGTAGGTGTGGCGAGCAGATTGAAGGGCAATGCACGCTGGGCTCTCGTTAGTACACGTGGTGAACATTTCACTCCCATAAGCGCGGTGAGGACCGTCTTGAAAATATTTGGTCTCCGAATAAAGATATATTCACGCGTAGCATAGAGGGGCGTGCTTGTGGCGATTATCGACGATTCTTACGAAGTAGCTCGCCTAATCTTTGATGAAGCGCGGAGTGGCCTTGATAATATTCGGTCCGAGGAAGATGCCAAGCTAAAGATCATCGTCCGAGTGCTTACTGAAGCATTGGGTTGGGAGTTCAGCGATATGTCAGCTGAGCAACTTAATGAGAATGGATTCTCGGACTACATTCTTTCTGATGGCGGTCATAATGCCTTCGTGGTTGAGGCCAAGAAAGTCGGCGTTATCGGCATCACGACACATGCTTCTACAATGCAGAAATACAAGATTTCCGGCCCCGCATTGAAGGAAGCTGCCCGTGGTATCGCGCAGGCTGCAGCCTACGCGTTCCCACTCGGAATTCAGCTAGCCGTGCTTACCGATGGTGTCACTTGGATCGTGTTTCTACCGTACATCCCGGGCGGTAGATATCAGGAGAAGCAAGCCATCGTTTTCCCGACATTCGATGCCGTTTTACAAGATTTCAGCACATTCTATGAGCTGCTATCAAAGGCCGAGTGTCGCAAGAATACGTACAAGATCATCTTTGACCACATACATGAAAACCGGTTAGTCCAAACTGCGTCGCTCGTTCCAGCGATTTCTCTAAACGAAATTCATGTGGAACAAAAATCGGCATTGGCCTTTGACTTGGAAGGGGTTTTTGCGAATTTCTTCTCAACGCTGACAGGTGACGATGATCCTGACTTGTTAATCAATTGCTTTGTAGAGACCCGAGAAAGTCGGGTGGCTGACTTCTCGCTCGAACGTATCACTGCCAACGTCCTCGGTAATCTAGAGCCCGCCGATAGGAATGTTGATGAGGGCCTTCATTCGGTAATCGAGACGACAATCGAGGCAGGTAACGGGCAGACGGTATTTATCGTTGGGCCTTCTGGCGCGGGAAAGACCACTTTTCTGCACCGATTTTTCAAGAAGACCCTACCGTCATCCATTAGAGCACGCTGTGTTGTCATAAATATCAATGCACTGGACGCAACCGGCGATCCAACCACAGCAATTCCTTCGATGACTAATAGAGTCATCGCATTGATTGAAGAGAGTATATTCACAGATGGGATGCCTGATTGGAGTGACCTCCAAGGTTTGTACCATCTTGAATATCTTAGAAGGCTCAAGGGGGTGGATGCGGAGCTGTATAAAAACGATAAGAAAGAATTTAAGCGGAAGTTTTCAGGTATCGTAGAGGGGTTGGTTGAGAATGATCGGGAGGGGTATCTTCTTAAGCTTCTCAATGATTTAGTTTCAAATCGGAAGAAGCTTCCAATTTTTGTAATCGACAATACGGACGAGTTTGACCTCTCTTATAAGGAGAGGGTTTTCCAATACTTTCAGTCTCTTAGTCGTGCGGCGAAGCATTGTTTGCTCATATTCCCTGTTACGGATAAGTCTGCCTGGACGTTTTCGAAGACAGAAATATTCAATATCTATTCTTCAAAGTCTTTCTTCCTGCCTACACCGTCGCCACGCGAAGTTTTTCGGAAGCGTGTTGATTACCTTCGGGACAAGATTAGCGGTCAGGCGAAGGAAAGGAAGGAGGCAGCTTATTTCGTTGGTCAAGGAATAAAGCTCAAGATCACGGACCTTGCAGCCTTCGCCAATGTCGTCGAGAATATCTTTGTTGATCAAGACTATGCGTCGAAGCGAGTAGGTGAGCTTTCCAACTACAATATGCGAAAAACGCTGAAGCTATCGAAGCGGATAATTACTTCGTCGGTTCTTCGCATCGATGATATAGTTAAGTCATACATTATCGGTGAAATCGTCACGCCGTCAGTGGAAAAGTTTATGAACGCCCTACTCAAGGGCGATTATTCCCATTTCAGGCGGGATGATGATCACGAGCTTTTTCCGATGTTTGAGGTCGATAGCGCTGTCCGGCAGTCGCCATTGATCCATCTCCGCATTCTAGTCTTGCTCCGTGAGGCTCATGCAGCAGCGTCAGAAGAGGTGGATCGGCACATCGACGCTAAGTCAATTTACGCGTATTTCGATCTCATGTCCTTCTCGGAAGTTGCAGTCGAGAAGTCACTTGTAGCCTTGCTTACAGCCAGCTTGATCGAGCCCTTCGATTTGTCGATGAGAGGATATTCTCATGATCAGCGACTGGCCATTACTTATAGTGGCCTCGCCCATCTTGAGCTCGCGCTCGCGAATCCGACTTATTTCGAACAGATGGCATTGACAACCCGGATTGCGAGTTCGGATGTAGCCGCTCAAATCCACGGTGCATTTCACGAGAAGGTGTCGCTTCAAGAAAGACTGGAAACAGTAAGAAAGCTGTTTGCGAAGTATTTGATAGATGAAGATGCTCGCTTTGGCGCTGTCCCTGATCGGAGCGAGTTTATTCTTCAGCGTCGGCTTGTTGAAGATATAAATGCGCAATGGTCTGGTACCTTTATTGAGGTACCTCAAGCTAACGAAGCTGAGATTGCTCAGGGTGTAATAGCCACAATAGAAAAATTTGACGCGTCCAAAGGCTTCGGATTTGCCTCTGTGAAGGAAATTCGAGATGACGCTTTCTTACATGTACGCGTCGCAGAGGCAGCAGGTTTCGAAGTGCATGACGGAGACGACTTGCTCTGCGATGTGTCTAAGAACTCGAAAGGGTATTATATCTCTGCCATCTATGATGTCGTGACACCTAAGTCGAAGTCGTACGCAGGCACTGTCGTTCGGGTCTTCGAGGAGCGCGGCTACGGTTTTGTCAATGTGCCAGAGCTAGGGGCTGACGCATTTTTCCATTTTGGAATATTTGACCGTGAGGACCGAGTAAATATCGTAGAAGGCATGGCGCTGAATTTTGAGGTGAAGACAGACCCGCAGGGTAAGCATCAGGTTAGAAAACTCAGCTGACCATTATAGCGGGTGTAGTACCGTATCGTTACATTTTGATCCCACGGCGGCCAAATAGGCTGCTTACTGCATTATCTGGTTGGCTATTTTTATTAGGTTTGGATCTCTTTTGGGGATTCACAACGGGCGTTGGATCTGGCACTATGTGGTATTATAGTACCGCATGGGCTGGGCAATTGGCTTTAACTGACTTCCTTTATGGCATCTCTCGCAAAGGCCTTCCTGAGCAAAATATTGAGCCGTTGACGTTAGGTGGTTTGTTTGCGCCTTGGGCCATTGATGGCCTCTCATCTCATTCCCGCGTGCCGAGTACTTCGAAGTCACTCATGCAGGTCCCGGCAGTGTCGTGTGCTGTCGAGTTGATAGCCGATGCCGTCGGTACTCTTCCGGTTAAGCTGTTCGTGCGTAATGCAGAGGGTAAGGAGGTCGACCCGGCTCACCTTGCCTTTCGCCTTGCGCATGACGAGGCCAATGAATGGACTAGTGCTGCTGAACTGCGTACTCAGCTTACGCGGGATGCGTTGCTCAATGATAGCGGTGGCTTTGCTATCGCGAACCGCACCTCCGAGGGGCGCGTAGTCGAGTTCATTCGCATTGAGCCTGCTGCCGTAGAAATAAGGTCTGACGAGGCAACTGGTGAGCCGTTTTACATGGTAAACCAAGGGCGCAAGTCAGTCCGTTACGATTACCATGATGTTCTGCATATACGCGCCTTTGGCGACACAGCGCCCGTCACTCGCGCCCGCAATGCAATTTCGGTAGCGGCGGACCTTGAGCGTCATGCCGCGCAACTCTTCGCCAACTCAGCTCGCCCTTCCGGCATTCTGAAAACCGGCCAGAAGAACGCAACTGCCATCGAGAACATCAAAGCGAGCTGGAATGCAGCCTTCGGGCGCGGAAATTCCGGCGGCACTGCCGTCGTTCCGGCTGACACCGAATACACGCCTATAACCATGACGAGCGTTGATGCGCAGTTCGCTGAGATGCGTCGCTTCCAGACGGAAGAGATTGCTCGCGCATTCCGCGTTCCACCGACCATGCTTTTCGATTTGACGCGTGGCACTTGGGCAAACACCGAAGAGATGGGGCAGCAGTTTCTGACCTACACGCTTCGTCCTTGGCTTCGTGCCTGGGAGTGGGCCTACGCCCGCGTGCTGCTGTCGCCAGAAGAGCGCACTGAGCGCTTCTTCGAGTTCATCACCGACGATCTTCTGACCGTCAGTTTTGCCAGCCGTGCCGCGTCCTATGGGCAGTACCGCAGCATGGGCGTGCTGACCGCCAATGAAGTTCGTGCCGGGCTCAACCTGCCGCCGTTACCGGGCGGTGACGTGCTGCAGAACCCATACACGACCAGCGCCTCGCAGGAGCCTTCCGTCAAACTACCAACTGAAATTCAGAAAGACGCTGCTTAGTGCACACTGCATTCTTTGGCGACCGCGAGCGCAATTTCTCGCTGACCCCGCATCTGATCCCCGAACTTGAACGCCTCACCGGAAAAGGCATCGCCGCTATCGTGGATGGCGTTCGGCGCGCGAGCTTTGCCGAACTGGTCAATACGATCCGTCTGGGTCTGATCGGTGGTGGTGCTCATCCTGAAGAGGCTAGCGCTCTCACGAACACCTACGTCAAAGCCCATTCGCTGGGCGAAGTGCATTTGCTGGCACTCGATATTCTCAACGATCTATGGACCGGTCCTACCGTGCCGCCTGCAGGGAAGGGCACAGTCTAATGGACAAGCTCGAAATCAAAGCGGAAGTCAGCATCGATGACGCTGGCACGATCACCGGTTTGGCTTGGCCGTTTGGAACTGCTGATAGCGTTGGTGACGTAATCGAGAAGGGGGCGTTCTCGCTGCCACCGGCTTTGCCCATCGTCATGGAGCACGACCAGTCGCAGGTTGTTGGGGTCTGGGAACAGGCTACCGAAACCGACGCCGGCCTTGAAGTTAAAGGGCGTCTCTTCGTTGAAGGGATCGGCCCAGCTCGCAAGGCGCGCGATGACATGCGCAACAAGCGCATCACCGGCCTTTCTATCGGCTTTAGGGCTGCTGGCTTCGATGCGCTGCCGAGCGGTGGCCGTAAATTCAACGCCCTGACCATCACCGAAATTTCTTTATGTCGCCGTCCGGTCCATCCGGGTGCGCGGATTACCTCTGTGAAATCCACTCCCGAAGGAACCTCTATGGACCACCAGACTAACAATGAAGCTGCGAGTATTGAGCTCAAGGCTGCGAACGAGAACATCGCCAAGCTGACCGCACGTTTGGACAAGGTTGAGGCCAAAGCCAACCGCCCGGTCGTTGGGACCGGTAATCAGCAGCCAGAGGCAGTTGTTGCTTTCGGCAATTATTTGCGCATTGGTCGCGACGGTATCGCGGACCATCATCGCAAGGCGTTGACCGTCGCCAATGACGCTCCGAACTACGTTCTGGCACCAGAAGAGGTGTCCTCAGAGTTCATCCGCAATCTGGTCGAATGGTCGCCGGTTCGCGCTATCGCTGACGTTCGCACCATCGGCACACACACCATCATTCTGCCAAAGCGCACCGGCATCACCAATGCCAAGTGGACTGGTGAGACTGTCGCTTCCGAAGGTTCGCTGCCTTCGTTCGACCAGATGGAAATCCCGGTCAAAGAACTGACGACGCACGTGGATCTCTCCAACTGGCTGGTCGAAGACTCCGGCGAAACCGCATTGCGTGAAGTGCGCTTGGCGCTTGCTGAAGACTTTGCCAAGAAGGAAGGGACCGCTTTCGTAAACGGCAGCACTGCAGTCGAGCCCAAGGGCTTCATGGCTGACGCTGGTATTGCCGCTCACGCAAACGGTCACGCCGCCAACCTTTCGGCTGATGCTCTGATCTCGATGCTCTACAGCCTGCCGGGCATCTATCGTAACGCTGGCACGTGGACCATGAACGGCAGCACGCTTGCTGCGGTCCGTAAGCTCAAGGATGGCAACGGCAATTACTTGTGGCAGCCGTCGTATCAGGCCGGTCAGCCAGAAACGATCCTTGGCCGTCCGGTGGTCGAGCTGATCGACATGCCAGATATCGCCGCCAACGCTTTCCCGATTGCGTATGGCGACTTCAAGGCTGGCTATCGCATCTATGATCGTTTGGACCTCGCTATTCTGTCCAACCCGTTCATTCTGGCAACAGAAGGTCAGCATCGCTTCCACGCGCGTCGTCGCGTTGGCGCTGGCGTGGTTCGCCCTGATGCGTTCCGCAAGCTCAAGATGGCCGCTTAATCTTGCGGCTTGGTGCTGACAGCATTTTCGTTGAATTGGCAGGCGAGGCTTTCGAGCTTCGCCCGTCTCTTCGCGCCTGCATGCGGCTTGTTCGGAGGCACCAGCTCAATGGGCTGTTAAGTGCCGTTCAGGACTTCAATTTCACCGTCATAGCTGATGTGTTTGGCGAGGCAGGGATCAAGCCAAGCCTGTTGCAGAGAGAGATCGCAGCAACAGGCCTTGGCGTGGTCCGCAATCGTCTTACAGGCCCGCTGAGCGAGTTTGCGTTGGCGGTGGCAGGCATTGATCCATACGACGCTAAACCGGCTCCAGCGACGCCCGGAGAGTCCCTATCGCCATCTGAGATGCATACCCGTCTGTTCGAGATTGCGACCGGCTGGCTGGGCTGGACTCCAGAGGAAGCATGGAACGCGACCCCCGCAGAAATCATCGCCTCCAAGAACGGGCGCACAGACCTCATCACCGACATCCTGAAGGCTGTGTTCGGCTCCTCCGATCAGGCCGCACAGGCCGTCCCGCAATACACCGAAGCGCTTCTCGATCAGATCGAACGCGATGGCCGCGATCCGGCTTTTGATCGTGCTGGCCTGCGTGCTCTTAAAGGCAAGGAGCGCGCGCTCTAATGCCAGTTGCACCTCCACGTCTTTGCCGTTGCGGCAACATCGTTCCTTCTGCTGAGCGCTGCTCCTGTCAGGTCGCAAGTGATCGCGCACGGAAAGCTCGCCATGATCGTCGTCGCCCATCGTCTGGCGCGCGCGGATACAATGGCGAGTGGCGTAAGGCACGCTCTGCCTACCTCATCGCCAACCCTCTTTGCGTGCATCCCGGATGCAATACTCCGGCCAGCCATGTCGACCACATCGTTGCTCATACAGGCGATGATGCCTTGTTCTGGGATCGCGCCAACTGGCAGGCTCTGTGCGCTCATCATCATAACAGTACCAAGCAGCGCGAAGAGCGCAGGGCGGTGCAGCAATGACGCCTGAAGAAGCGCGCGAGATTGATCGCCTTGAGTTTGAAGCCGACTGCCGGGCAGCGCGTGAACGTGCCTACGCTCACATAGCGATGCGCCGCAACCAGCCACCAGTGCAGTCTATGGTTCCAACTCCAAGGTCGACCGATGCAGTTGTTCTGCGGCGCAGTAGTGCTCGGCTTTACTCGCTCGATGGCAAACGCAGAACGCTCGAAGAGTGGTCCGTGCTGTGTGGTCACTCTGTCGCTGTGCTGCGTTACCGGATGAAGAACGGCATGACGTTTGAGCAGGCTGTCACGACGCCAAAGCTTAGGCACAGCATTCCTTGGCAGCTTCAGGTGAAGCCTGCGGCAGGGCCGGGGGTAGTTGATAACTTTGCCGTTCCTTCGGGGACCGGCGGGGGGAGCGTGACGCAAGATATTTCGCAAATAGAGTTTTTACAGTGACCGCACTTTCAGACCTTAAGGCTCAGCTCAACATCATAGATGACGATGCAGACGATGCCCTGCTTACAGGCATGGTCGCTGACGCACTCGACCACACAAGCAGCGCTATCGGCGCTGAAACGCCCGTAAACTATGACGATGCGCCGGGTGGCCTTCGTCGCGCGGTGCTGATGCTTGCTGCCCACTTCTATGAAAACCGGGAAGCTGTACTGGTCGGCGTCGGCGCAAACGAGCTGCCATTGGGCTTCTGGGAACTGGTCGCACCACACCGGAAATGGGTGTTTTAGTGGCCTATTCCGCGCAAGTTAAACGCCTTATGGGCCGGATTGAGGGCATTCCAGACGCCATACGTGCCGATATCAAGCCGAGCATCGCCAAATCTGCCGACGAGCTGGCAGGCATGATGGGCCATCTGGCTTTGCTGTCGCGCGATACAGGCGCACTCATCGACAGCATTACGGTGACGCTGCCCGGTGGCACCACGCCTGCCTACAGCCAGCCCGGCGGTGAGCGTGTGGCACACGATCTGGAAGCCATCGTTACCGTCGGCAATCAAGACGTACGCTACCCGCACCTTGTAGAGTACGGCACGGCTGACGCACCTGCACAGCCTTACTTCTGGCCTGCTGTGCGCACGCTTCAGAAGCGCATCAATAACCGGATCAACCGCGCCATGCGGAAAGCCATCAAAACGCATTGGAACACGCCGTGAATGAACCCAGCCTTGCATTGCAGACCGCCATCCGGTCACGCCTTATCGCCTCGCCACACGTGATGGAGCTGGTGGACGCCAAACACATTCGCGACGGCGACACGCGGCCCGAAGCGTTCCCAAGTATCATCCTTGGCGCTGGGCAGGTCGTGGTAGCCGGTCACTATTCGAAATATCGGAACGTGACCTGCTATCTCGATCTGCACATTTGGGCAGAGGGAGATGGGCTAGAGAAAACCAAGGCCCTAGGCGGCGCTGTGTGGACCGCGATTGGGCGTGACATTGCTGTGCCTGGCTTCGATCTGACAGACGGTATTCACGTCGAGCGCAGTATCTATATGCGCGATGCATCTGGTTGCGGGCATGCAGTAATCAGCTTGCGCGCCCTGATGGGGTATCACCTGTGATGCGCGCCGGGCGGTTGGACCGCACCATCACATTGCAGCGCCAATCTGAGATCGTTTCCTCGGCTGGGACCGTAACCGCGACTTGGACGGACTTTGCCGTGCTGCGGGCGGAGCTGCTGAGCAATTTGTCAGCCGAAGTGGCCCGCGCTTATGGGGAAGGCGAGGGGGCGGACATGGTGTTCCGCATCCGGCATTATCATGGGCTCACGACCAAGGACCGGGTTGTTTATGCAGGTCAGAGCTACGGTATCAGTGCTATCGTGCAGTTGGGCCGTCGCAGGGCTATGGAACTACGCTGCAAGGTGGCTCCATGACACGCGGACGCAAACCCAATGCAATCGTCATGGGCAGCAGTCCGGTTACGGAAGTACCGTCGCCGCCCAGCTACTTTCCCAAAGACGCTAAGGCCGAGTGGCGCAAGATTGCGCCTATCCTCGTACTCGAACGCAAAACTCTCACCGAAGCCGATCTCGGCACGCTGGAAAGCTACTGCCTCTCAACGAGCAGCATGCGGCAGGCGCAGCGCATCATAAACGTTGATGGGCTGGTCACAGCTGATGGCAAGCGCCATCCCGCATTTGGCATCATGAATGCCGCTCAGACAACACAGCGCCTTTGCGCTGCTGAGCTTGGGTTGACGCCCGTTAGTCGGTCACGGCCAGCCGTACGCAATGATGCGGGCGGTGACGACGACGATAGCCCGCTTAATGTCTAAGACCTATCCGGCTTGGATTTACGACGGCACACCTATCGAAGATACGTTTGGCGACGGCGAGCGCGCGGTGACGTTTCTGCGTCGCCTCAAACATCCCAAGAGCAAGCTAGCCGGTAAGGGCTTCCAGCTCGATCCGTGGCTTGAGCGGATTGTGCGGCGCATCTACGGGCCTCGCCATCCAGACGGCTCGCGGATCGTCAAAACCGTTGTGCTCTTGCTGCCTCGCGGCAACCGCAAGACCAGCACGGCTGCGGCATTGGCGCTGCTGCACACCATCGGGCCGGAGCGCGTCCCGCACGGTGAAGCGGTCTTTGCAGCCGCCGACCGGAAACAGGCCAGCATCGCCTTCAAAGAGGCGCTGAGCATTGTGCAGGCCGATGCCCGTGTTGCTGGCGCAGTGAAGGTCTACGACGCTCACAACAGCGCTAAAAAGATCGTCTACGGCAAAGAGCGCGTTACGCTTGAGGTTATCTCTGGCGACGCAGGCACGCAGCACGGTCGGACGCCCAATTTCGTGCTGGCCGATGAACTGCACGTTTGGCCCAACTTCTACCTCTGGGAGGCTTTGCAGTCCGGTCTCGATAAATCCGACAACACGTTGATGGTGGTCGCGACGACTGCCGGGCGTGGTCAGGAGAACGTTGCATGGGAGCAGATCGAGGCCGCGCGTAAGGTCGCTCGTGGTGAAGTCGAAGATCCGTCCATTCTGCCAATCCTGTTCGAAGCTGACCGGGATGCAGATTGGCGTGATGAGGCCGTCTGGTATCAAACCAACCCCGGCCTCGTTCATGGCTATCCGAGCCTTGAGGGATTTCGCCGTGCCGCTGCAAAAGCGGAGCGCAGCATGCGCGAGCGGCAGAGCTTCAAGCAGCTCAAGCTCAATATCTGGCTGGACCAATCCACCGATCCGTTCGTGGATATGGAGGTTTACGACCGGGCCGGTGGCGAGGTTGAGCCGATGGACAACGCGCCGTGTTGGATTGGCGTCGATATGTCGACAACCACCGACCTAACCGCCGTCGTCGCCGCGTTTCGCGATGAAGATGGCACGATCAGCGTGTTGCCGCAGTTCTTCGTTCCGGGGGATCTACTTCGGGACCGAGCGGACCGCGATGGCGTCCCGTATCCTGCTTGGGCAGAGCAGGGCTATCTCACCGCCACACCCGGCAACGTGATCGACTACCGCGCTGTCACTGACCACATCCTTGAACTCTGCGCGCGCTTTGACGTGCAAGAAATCAACTTCGATCCGGCCTATGCGCAGCCTGTGATGGCTCCGTTGATGGATGAAGGCTTGCCGGTGCTCACGATGCGTCAGGGGTGGGTTACGCAGTCGCCAGCCTTGAACGAGCTAGAGCGCGTCATTGCAGGTGGAAGGTTCCGCCACGGCGGGCATCCGCTGCTGCGTTGGTGCTTTTCTAATGTTGCCATCCACACCGACAGCGCAGGCAATCGCACGATGCACAAAGGCAAGAGCACCGGGCGCATCGATGGCGCTGTTGCGGCTTGGATGGCGGTATCGCGGGCAACCGCCAATGACAACTCTTCGTCCGCATGGGACGACCCCGAATTTATGCAGAAGGTCTATGGATGAATAACGATCAGATCCTTGCCGTCTCCGTCGAGGCGCGCATCAACAAGCTTGAGCGCGAAATGAAGAAGGCCAGCGGCATCGTTGGCAAAAACTTCGACGGAATGGAAAAGCGCAGCAAGCGCGCCGCAGTTGATATCGAGAAGCATTTCTCCGGCCTTAGCCGCAGAATGGGCAACGTCGGCAAGAACATGGCTGCGGGCTTTGTTGGTGGCCTAGCTGCCGGTGGCGTTATGGGCATCTTGAGCCGGGGTAGCGATATTGCGCGCGGCATTGCAGAGATTGGCGACGAAGCTAAACGGGCGGGGTTAAGCCTCAAGGATTTTCAGGAGCTCAAATACGTTGCCGAGCAGAACCGCATCGGCGTCGATAGTCTGGTTGACGGGATCAAAGAGCTAAACCTTCGGGCGGATGAGTTCGTGTTCACTGGTGAAGGCCCGGCTGCAGAAGCTTTCGCGCGCCTTGGCTATAACGCGGAAATGCTCAAGGTGAAGCTGCGCGACCCTAGTGCCCTTTTCACCGAGATCATCGGTAAGCTGGGGCACTTGGATCGCGCAGCGCAAATCCGCATCGCGGACGAGTTGTTTGGTGGTACTGGCGGCGAACGCTTCGTGCAGCTGATCGAGCAGGGCGCGAACGCTATCCGTGCAACGCAGCAGGAAGCCCACGATCTTGGGCTCGTTTTGAGCGATGACCTCGTTGCGAAAGCGGATGAGCTGGACCGGCGGTTCAACGCTGTGGCGAACACGGTGGGCAGTGCGCTCAAGCAGGCGATTGTTGGTGCATCTCTGGCGCTGGTCGACTTCCTCAATACGTTCAACCAGCTTCCGGCAATGGCTGATCTGCGCGCCAAGACCGCGCCGTTGGAAACGCGTGATTTGTCTGTCATGCAGCGTCAACTCGCGGACAAGCAGGCAGTGCTCGATGGAGTGCTTGAGCGGGAAGCCAAAGGCGAGCTGAGCGGTTGGTTCAACACCGGGGTCGGTCATGACGACGCCAAGAGCAGCTTATCGACTGAAATTGCTGAGCTGACGGCGGCCATCAACAAGCGCACAGACCCAACGCAGTTCGACGTTAACGCCGTATTCGCCGGACTGACTACGCCAACCTACGACAGCGTTGACGAGATGTGGTCGAGCATGACGCCTCCGCTCTCGGTCGTCGTGGAGCGTGACAAGAAGGGTAGCGGTGGAGAGCGCTCAGGCAGAGCTTCAGCGCTGCGGGAAGAGCGTGACGCTGCTGCAGAGCTCGTAGCTGAGCTTGAGAACGAGCTGCGCCTTATCGGCATGTCCGAAGTGGAGAAGCGGATCGACGCAGAGCTTCGCCGGGCTGGTGCGGGAGCAACCGATCAACAACGCGGCTCTATCCGCGCGCTCGTCACCGAGATCGAAAGTCAGAACGCCGCCATGCAGACAATGCAGACGGCTATGGATGGTGCGAAGGGGATGGCGAAGGACTTCCTTGGCGGGCTGGTCAGTGACCTGCGTAACGGCGTGGATGGCGCAACTGCACTGGCCAACGCGTTCGGCAGGCTCGCAGACCGCTTGCTTGATATGGCGCTGGACGGCCTGATCAGCACGCTGTTCGGAAGCATTTTTGGTGCGCCGGGAGGCTTGCTTGGCGGCGTTTTGGGGTTCAGCGAAGGCGGGGTGGTGGAAGCCGCAACCGGGGGCCTTATTCGTGGCCCAGGCACGGCAACCAGTGACAGTATTCCGGCCCGGCTCTCAGATGGCGAGTTTGTGGTTCGGGCCTCTCAGACGGCCAAACACCTAGACCTTCTGCGCGCCATCAATGCCGGGACTGTTCCTGCTTTTGCTGTCGGCGGTTTGGTCGGCGATGGGCCCTCGCTCCGTGCTGCCAACCAGAATGTGCGCCATTCAAACGACAATGCCGTTCCGGGCGTGACGATCAATGCGCCTATCACGGTGAATGGCTCCGCTGGAACTCCGGAACAGAACGCTGACTTGGCGAAACGGATGCGCCGCGAGATGGAAGGTGGCCTGCGTGCAGCTGTGGTTGAGGAAATGCGGAAGCAGCGCCGGGTAGGAAATCTATTCAACACACGCAGCGGATAGAGAGGCTGTGCTGGCCGGGGGGGGCGGAACAGAAAGTAGCACCGGAACTGCCCGTGTAGGTTCTTCTTCGGCTTATCGCCGATAAGTGTGTTTAGGTTTAGAGGAAAGCTATTCCGGTGATGCCATTCTCTGGCCAGCGGGCGTAGCCCGCTGAAGCGCGAAGCGCTTTCTTCCTTCGAGGCCGGAAGGCCGAGTGCTATCCGTGTCCGTAATGGATTTCTTTGTCTATTTTATAATCATATACTATATGTATACGTGTATATAAATTACGAATGAGAACGCTTACGGACATGAGTGAGATTTTTCTTGCCACATACATATACACTAGTGTATACATGACTTATTCATTTAGGAGATTTTATGCCACAGCCACCAGTCACTGTTCGTCTAGATCCGCGTCGCCTCTCACAGCTTAAATCAATTGCTCAAGTGGAGGGCATTTCCGTGGCCGATGTGATCACGCAAATCATCCGGGCGAAGATTGAGGCCGGAACAATTGATCAGTCTATTCCTGGGATTTCTGTCGAGCGGGTCACAAGCGGCATTCGCGTCGATATGGGGCAGGGCAATGCAGTGACCTACAGTTTGGATGCTGCTGGCGCACTTGCACGGGCTATCCGGTCTGTAGTCGAGGGTGCCCCATCCCAGTTGAACGTGGACCTTCGCTTCGGCGTTGTGAGGCAAGGCACCGGAATAAAAATCATTGCGCCTTTCCCGGGTGCGGAGGTCGCTTTTCCGCTCACGTTAGCGGAGGATCTTGCGGGGCTGATCGAACAAGCGCTCTCATAACATACGGGTGGCGGAGCTTCTTGTATTTGATCTAAGTCACGGGCGGCAAAAGAAGAAATGAGCACCGAAGATAATAGTCTGGCTGAGCAGAGTTTAAAGGATCAAGACCTTGAGCGTCGTGAGAGCTTTAGGCAGCGGCTTGAGGTAATCTCGCATTGGAAGAAGGAGGTGCAATCTAAGGCGGAGAGGCACAATGCATCTCGGTTGCATTCGCGGAACAGGCGGAGTTTGCGGGAGGTTGGTGGGCTAATTGACGATTACCGCGCAGGTGAAGGCCGAGTTGCCTATAATCTCAAGCAGCGCGAGGCTTATGCCAGTAAGAAAAACGGTGCTGTGCGTGAATACGTGAGTGGCCTTGATCCGGAGGAGCGTGCTGCCCGGGATCTGTCGAAAAACGCTGAGGCGCAAGCTAGGGCGCGTAGTAAAAAGACAACTGCGGAACAGTCGGCGGAGAGAGC
Organism: Devosia sp. MC532; assembly: GCF_016461625.1. Taxonomy (NCBI): domain Bacteria; kingdom Pseudomonadati; phylum Pseudomonadota; class Alphaproteobacteria; order Hyphomicrobiales; family Devosiaceae; genus Devosia; species Devosia sp. MC532. Next base: position 153,609 of record NZ_JAEMNZ010000006.1, read on the forward strand.
ATTGCGGCGCAAAAAGAAGAAGGAGCGCGATGCGGAACTCGCAGAGCTTGATGCGTTTGTCGATGCGCTGTTGGGGGTGTCGAAGTAGTCTTTTCGTTCTCCGTGGGTTGTAAATAAATGTTTATTTATCAATGACTTAGAGTGATTTTTGGTGCGCATTTTTCTTGACTGCGTGGTGTGGATTGCGCGATGCTCAATTCATTGTCAGGGAGAGCTTTATGCAAGCAGATACACCGGTGTTCCTACGTGACGCGACTTGGAACGACCTTATTAAGGCTATGAATCGTGATGTGGCGTTGCGCGGCTGGCTAGGGGTGCAGCCCTGCATGGCTTCCGGCAAGGTCGAGGAGCATACGCTCGCGGATCGCCTTGGCGGTGCGTTTAATATTTGGCCTGAGAAGTGGCGCGCCTCGATGCAGCTTGATAACGGGTCAGGTGCCTAAAACGGGCCGAGTGAACGGTTTTCTATGCGTCCCTAATTTTCCCTATTGAATTCCAACCTTCGATTTGTTGAATAGGGCATCCAACCAAATATCTGAATGGACGGCATCGCTGCGTTTTCGCTGCGGTGCTTTTGCGTGTCTGGTCGCTTAGCGTCTGCGCAGTCCACGAAGCTATCAATTGATGGCAAACGACGCGACCATAAGGCCGCGCCGCGTGATCTCTATTGTGATGCGGCGAAGTTTACGAGGCCGAGCCGCATCCAAACCTTCTTAGAAAGTTTGATATGTCTGACGATACCATTGCTGCCGCGCCGTACGCAACCATCGTATCTTACGAGGAATTTAATGCTAGGCGCCAGCTTCGTGCAGAAGGCCATGCTCTGGGCGTGAGCCAGCGTGAGCAACAGGCTCACGAAGAGCTAGATATTGAGTACGCCTCGTGCATCGTTGAAGAAATTCTTGAGTACACTGACTATGAAATTGAGCGCCTAGCATCCGGTATGGAGGAATACCTGAGTGGGGCGATTGACGTGCAGAAAGAGATGCTACGGAAGCTGATCCTTCTGATTGATTTCATCACTGACAGCCCGCGCAAACGTGTCGCTGAGTATCTTCGGGAGTTCCTTGCCGATAAGGACATAGGCGATCTGGACCTAAATGAGATGGCAGGAGTCATCGCCTACCGTCTTTGAAAAAGGTGAACTCTACGATGGGCCCACTCTCAGCGGGCCCATCAATCCTTATTGCGGTGATATTGATCAAGGGCTGCTGATAATGACGGCGTAATTGACCGCTTCGATCAACTCGACACGCTTCTGCAACGTGCCCTGTGGTAGCTGGCCATACCGGGCGGTCATGCTGGACTTGCTGTGGCCCATCAAGAAGCCGAACTCCTCGTCCATATATCCTGCCCTGCGCATCGCGTCTGAGAAGCCGTGCCGCAGGCTGTACAGGCAAAGGCCACGTCCATCTTTCAAGCCGAGCTTGGTGAGGTACGGACCGAACTTCCGTTCAAACTTCGCGGCGATTTGCCCGCGTTCATTGCGTTCTGCTTCCGGGAAGACGCGTTGCGCACTCGCTTCGCGCTGCTTTTGTACGTGCGCAATAAAGCCTAGCTCAATTAACTTCGAGTGGATCGGTACCACGCGGAATGATCCCTTATTCTTCACACTCTTAGTTTCATCGCCTTCTTCCGTGATGTGCATGCACCACACGCCGTGCATCTGCCGCACGTCGTCGACGAGAAGCTGAGCAATTTCACCCGGCCTTGCGCCGGAGTACATCATCACATGAGGCAGCCAATAGCGGTGATCCCGGATCTGGTAATTGCCAGCCACGTGCCATTTCTTGTCGTTCAAGCAACCTGTGAAGAGCGGTGACGAGAAGAGCGTGGTGAGCTGTTCATCCGTGAATGGAAGCACGTTGGTTTTCGTCTTGTCCACCGTCAAATACATGTCTGTAAAGGGGTTGTTGGCTATGTAGTCGTGTGCTGCCAGCCAATTGCAGAATGCCCCAAATCCGGCCAAGTAGCGGTTCACGGTCTTCGCAGAAATGGTGGGCTTCGGCACGGGCCGCTGGCCGTTGGCGGTGATGATTTCGCGGAAGTTGAGCCCCTTAAAAATGGTCATCTCGGTAGCTTTCACAGGGTACGACTGCAGCAATGTTTTCCACTCCCGAACTGCCTTTTTGTCGAGCTTCGTGACCGGGAAGTCCGAGCCCACAAGGTCGATGAATGTGCCAATGTCGCGCCGCGCCTGCGCGAGAGTAGCGTCTGCGATAGCTTTTGGGTTTTCCTTTGCGTAGACCTCAAAGAGGTCGGACAGGCGTTCGCCCGGTTTTGCGATCTCATGAGAAGCGTCAGGACGCGTCACAATCGGATCTACTGGCTGTCCTGCGTAATTGCCATGGTCGCGCTCTTCGGTCCGCAGAAGCACTTCGATCTGTGCGCGCATAAGGCGGAAACAGAGTTCGCGATACTGGGTGTTGCTCCGGTCGACTAACAAGCGGTTGCGCTCGATGTAGGCGTCAGCTGCCCACTCGATCAGCACGGTTTTGCCACTGCCAAGATGTTCGCGGAGCGTCTTGAGGTAGTGGTCCTTGTTGGTTGGTTTGAGCCGGGTGTTTGACAGTTCCGGCAGCGTGCGTTCCACCTCATCGGTAAGGAGCTCGTCCGAATAGTGCTCCCAAGTAGCCGCGGCAAAATCAGCTTCAGTCATATCACGGCGACGACGAAGCTCTTCGAATTTTGAATGCCATTCGGATAGCACAGAGAGCTTGCGAACATTCGCCGCCCGCCGATCTTTGGTGTTCAGCGAGCGGGCTAGCTCGCGAGTGTTCATGAGATGATGCAACTCAACAGGCACCTTGAGGCGCACGTAATAAACCGAGTTGCGAACTTTGAGGTTGGAGCCAGTAGGCATGCGTAATTCTCCTTCCCCAAGTGTTATAGCGCTGCCACCGTCAGACTGTTTCAAGTCGTTCCCGGTGGGGCGCTAAAGTGGGTCAGTGAGCCGCTACGAGGCCCTTGATTTGCAAGGACTTATTGCGATTTCAATGACTTAGGGAGGATTGGCTGGGGAACCTGGACTCGAACCAAGATTGACGGAGTCAGAGTCCGCTGTTCTACCATTGAACTATTCCCCAGCATGGCCCTAATGAGCGGGCTGGTCAAAGGTTGTAGCTAACCTTTGCTGACACCAACGTTCTGAAGCACTTGTGCGTTCGTCGTTGATGGGTGCTACATAAAATTCTCTTTGCAGCGGGTCAAGGGCTGAACTGAGCTTTTCTAGTTGTCCACATCAAAACCTGTCGGCAGCACCTATGGCGCCCAACGATCGCTGGGTTGAATATCCCGCTCCGAAAAGACATCGACCCGCTCACAGGAGCGGGCCGAAACTTGCCGAGATTACTGACTGTCACCTTCGTCGTATTCAGACGCGGCTTCGTTAACACTGTCCTCAGCCAACGACGTTAGCAACGTGTCCGATGCCGTTTCTTGGTCATAGATCGATTGCAGCTTGGCGTGCACCTCATCAAGGCCCAGCGCATCGGCAAACCCGATCATCGCATGATAGCGGCAGATTTCGTAATGCTCTACCGCGCGAGCCGAGAAAATAATCGCCGCATCGCCAGCCAGCGTATCGCCGAAATCTTCAAGAATCCCGTCAGCTTCCTCCAGAATACCATCAATGGCGTCGCATTTTTCGCCTTTCACGCGCAAATGCATCAATTCAAAGACCTCTTCGAGTGTCTCGATGTGGCCCTGCGTTTCGTCGCGATGGTTGCTTAAGGCTTCCGTCAGTGCAGCGTCATCGGCCGCCTTGATCATCTTTGGCAGCGAGCGATAAATTTTCCGCTCGGCGTAATACATGTCGCGTAGCGCATGCTCGAAAAGATCCAGGAGGCCTTTTTCTTCTGTAGCTGCTGCTTTGCGGGCAGGGGCCTTTTGCGCTTTTGATTTTACCGTTTGGGCGCGCTGCTGCCTCTGCTCCGCAGCGGGCTTAGCGCGAGACACAGTGCGTGTCTTACCAGATTTGGTCGTTTTCGTACGAGAGGCTGGCTTCTTCTCTTCGTTCGCCGTCGAAGATTTCGTGGGAGTCTTTTCGCTAGTAGCCATTGTGTCGCTCCTAAGTTGAGGACGATCAATGGCCGGGCTCCGGTCTTGTTCCGGACGGCGGCGATCACATCTCCCGCGGAGCCAGTTTTGAATGGCGCTAAATTTGGATTAAGAGCGGAATCACCCGCGCTGGGCAGTTATGACTGGTCATTGTCCCTGCCTAGATTTCGAATAACGGTGTCCAACGCAAACGCGAGGCGTTCGACGTCATATTCAGATAGGTCTTTATAAACGCGGTCTAAAAAGCGGTCTGAAGCTTCAGGGATAATGGTCAAAAGCTCAGGCGTATCCTTCTTGAGCCAAACGCGTCGCGCGCGACGGTCGTCCTGGTCCGTTTCTCGACGGATCCAGCCTTTTTCCTCGAGTTTATCGAGAAGCTTACCTGCGCCTGCGCGCCCCATTTGCATTTTGTCAGCAAGCTCAGTCTGCCGACATCCGGGGTTCAGCGAAATATGCATGAAAGCCGCCCACTGGGCGCGGGTGATGCCATGCTCGGCGACGAGCTTGTCAAACTCGGTGCTCATCACGCGCGCCACCTCGTGGATGCGATACATGGTTGTGGCGCGACGTTCCGCTGCGCCTTGTTCGTCAAGGGGGTCGTTCACGTTGCGCTCCAGTCCGGTGTGCGACACCTCTCTACGCCTGATAGCGGTCGACGAAAAGAGTGCGTCGATGACAGATCGAATACATAACTGTATCCTTGTGTACTATCTTCACTTGGGCTAATTTGACGCGCGTCAAAAGAACTATGTGGGTCACGTATATGACTTCCGAAGAAAATAGCCGCGTCTCTCGTCGTGGTTTCATGAAAGCAGCGGGATTGGGTGCTGCTTCTGCCGCTCTTGGCTCGGTAACTGTAACTGCCGCAAATGCGCAGGAGTTGCAGTGGGACGAAGAATTTGACGTCGTTGTTGCTGGTTCGGGCGGTGCAGGCCTGGCCGGTGCTATCGGCGCAATCCATGGCGGCGCAAGCGTCGTTATCTTGGAAAAGGCAGCCTTTATTGGCGGTACGACAGGCAAGTCCGGCGGTGGTTCGTGGGTTCCGAACAATAAGTGGATGAGCGAGTTCGACCAGAAGGACGATAAGGACGCGTTCCTGCGTTATGTCGCTAAGGTTTCCTTCCCAGAACTCTACAATGACAAGAGCCCGACTCTTGGCATGACCGAACACCATTGGTCGCAGCTGAACGCCTTCTGGGAAAACGCAGCGCCTGTGTTCGAAAAGCTCGACGAAGTCGGCGCTCTTCCATCCAAGGTCTTCACCTCTTGGGACGGCAAGCCAGCTCCTGATTATCATGGTCAGATTGCTGAAAACGGCCAGATTCTCGGTCGCCAGCTCGCCGTCAACGTCGACGGCAAGAACGGCAGCGGCGCCGACATGGTCGACTTCATGTCGATCTATGCCGAAGACAATGGCGCAGAAATCCGCACCGAAAATCGCGTTGTGCAGATCGTGCGCAATGAAGAAGGTCGCGTCATCGGCGTGCATGTCGAGACTCCAGAAGGTCTCAACCGCATTGCCGCCAAGAAGGGCGTCATCTTCGGCACCGGTGGCTTCACCCACAACCCGCACATGCGCACGCAGTTCCTGCGTACCCCAGTTCTGGGCGGTTGCGCTGTTCCAACCAATGAAGGCGACTTGATCAACATGTCGGCCGAGCTGGGCGTGAAGCTGGGCAACCTCAACGAAGCGTGGAACCAGCAGGTTATCTTGGAACAGGTTCTGGATTTCTCCAGCGTTCCAAGTGGCGTGTTCTTCCTTGGTGGCGACAGCTCGATTGCGGTCAACAAGTTCGGCCAGCGCATGTATGACGAAAAATACGTCTACCCAGAGCGCACCCGTTCGCACCAGGTTTACGACCAGTGGACTGGCGAATACCCGAACCTGTATCAGATCTTCATCTTCGATGATGGCGCTCGTGAGTTCGGCGGCTACGAAATCCCTAAGGTTGGTGCAGACCTGCCAAAGCATGTGATCACCGGCAATACGCTGGAAGAGCTTGCAGCCAACATTCAGGCACGCTTCGACGGTCTGGCTGAACGCATCGGCACCTACAAGCTGGATACTGCTTTCCTCGACAACCTCAAGGAAACCATCACCCGTTACAACGGCTTCGCAGAAACCGGTGTCGACACCGACTTCCGCCGTGGCGAAGCGCCGATCGATGGCTACTTCCACTACATCACCGTCGATAAGGGGAATAAGAACCCTTACATCTCTGCAATCTCTGAGACAGGTCCTTACTACGCGATCCTGCTTGGCGCTGGCACACTCGACACGAAGGGCGGACCGATGTTTGACGTCAATGGTCAGGTTCTCAACGTCAAGGATGCGCCAATTCCGGGCTTCTATGTCGCCGGTAACGCTTCGGCTTCCCCTTCGGGCAAGAGCTATCTCGGCGGTGGCGGCACCCTCGGCCTCGGCATCACCTTCGGCTACCTCGCTGGTCAGCACGCAGCGGCTCAGACCGTTTAATCATTGGGTGCGCAGCTTCGGCTGCGCACCTTCTCTACTAGAAAGACATGCAATGAATTTTCTTCGTACGGCCCTTACCGCAGGTCTGTTTATCGTTGGTAGCTCGGCGGCCTTCGCCAACACCTGCCTTGCCACCTACACAGAGACTGCAGAGCCCGTCCTTGCTCGTAAGTGCACGGCCTGCCACAACGACGCCTCGCCTGGTTCGGGCGTGTCCTTCCAGAAGGGCAGTGGCTATGATTTCTTGGTCAATGTTGCCAGCGAGCAGCTGCCGACCATGAACCGCGTGACCCCTGGCGATACCAGCCAGAGCTACCTCGCACACAAGATCAGCGACACGCATGAAAGCGTTGGTGGCTCAGGCGGCAAGATGCCTCCAAGCGGCCGTCTGCGCGAAGCCGAAGTCGAAGCCATTATCGCGTGGATCGAAGGCTGCACGGTCGAGCAATGACGTCTGAAAGCTTTCTGCAGACACAGCGACACGGTCCGGAAACGGCGCCGCTCTGGTTTGTCTTCCACGACCGCTGGCAGATGCTCGAAGATGCTGTGACAGTGGCCGAACGGCTCGGGCCTGACGCCTTGGCCGTGAGTGTCCGTGCGCCTCGTGCGCAAAGCCGCGGTGGCACTGGGCAGGTCATGGGTTATTTCTGGGCCGTTGGGCCACAGGATTACCCAGAGCTGTCCACGCTCGGCGACGGGCTTTACCAGCTTGAGCTGCTGCTCGACGAAAATCTGCAGCGCTATGGTCGTACCAAGCTCAACCTACTAGGCTATGGTGAGGGCGGCATGGTCGCACTCACCTTGGCAGCAATTTTCCCCGACAAGGTGGAAGCGGTGATCGTCAAGGACGCTTATTTGCCCTTGAACATCGATGCGATGCCGATCACGGCTTCGCTGGCCGGCGTACAGGTGACACTGGAGTTGAGCGAAGCTGTCTCGCACGAGCGCTTTCAAACGCTGGTCGACCTCGGTGCAAATGTAACGACCCAAGTTGTGCAGAAAAGCTGATCCAATGCGGAAGCTGTGAATGCTTTTGAGCTCCCAGCTTCCGCCACCCCGGTCACCCGTTTGGCAGCGGAGGGTGGTCTAATGGTCGCCGTGCACGCGTGTTATGGCAGTGTCATGAAACCGCCAACTCTTTGTCACTTGCCAAATCTATCTGCTTGTTCCAGCATTTGAAAAACAAGCAGCGGGCACGCTATGAGCACCATCCTTGGCATGGGTTTTGAAGTCACCTCCGTCAACGGCGAATTCGCCAGCATTGAGGAGGAATTGGGTATCCTTGCCGACATCGGCGCTGACTATGCGGAGATCAGCCTTACCAGTATCGACCTGATTGCTGGCGGCCGGATCATTCCGGACCGGCGTGCGCGGCTCAAAGCCTGTACCAAAGCCTTTGACCTGAAATACACGGTGCACGGGCTGGTTTCGTCCAATTTCATGGACCCAGATACCTGCGGTTATCAACTGGATGCTGCCAAGGCCCTCGTGCAGCTTTGCGACGATATCGGTTCTCGCATTCTGGTCCAACACGGCGGGTCGCTGCGCGCCAACCAATTGGCCGAGAGAGGCAATGCCGATCGTCGTGAACGTGAAGCGCTCGCTGAACTGGCGGACTTTGCCAAAGGCTATGGTGTGCGCATTGCTTTGGAGAACATTTTTACGGGCGAGGCGGGCCAGTATCGTCAGACCCCATCACAATTGGCCGACACAGTCCGGGCGGTTGATCATCCCAATCTGATGGCCCTCATTGATTTCAGTCACGCCTATATCGAAGCGACGTATCGTGGCCTCGACTTCTATGCTGAAATCGCGGCGATGGCGCCGGTGACGGGGCATCTCCACGTGCATGACAGTTTCGGTCGCCCGCAGCGCTTTTTTAAGCCCTATTTCCCCGCTGAGAATACAGCACTCGGGATTGGCGACCTGCACATGCCCCTAGGCTGGGGCGACATCGATTGGCAGCGAATTTTTACCGAATTCACCTTCCTGCCAGACACGGTTCTCTTGATGGAGATTGACCGACGCTATCGCGCGGAGCAGCCGCAATCTCTTGCCATCGCCCGCGATCTTAAAACTCTCTACGAAAGCAAAAACACCTCAGCTTAAATGATGTGTCTGAAGTGGGCTGGGAGCCTAGAGCTGCCAGCCCCTGCTGTTACGGTGACGAGATCGGGTCGTGTGACAGTGTATGTGCCGTCTGATCAAACCAAGCGACGCTCTGAGATTTAGTTCGACTGGGATCACCGCAAAGGACCGCAGTGCCATGCCCCGCGATGGTTTGACTTACCGAGCGGCGAGGATGGCTTTGGCGAGGTCTACAAAGCCTAGCCCCGCGTCGCGACTGGTTATCCAGCGTGGCTTTTTCGGTAAGTCGTCGAGAACGGGCAGTATATTGGCGACGCCGAAGGTCTTGTCGAAGAATGCGAACATTGGGCTGTCATTGCGGGAGTCGCCAGAAAAGGCGACCTCTTGCTGCAATGCTCGATCTGTAAGACCCAATCTGCGCAAAACACGTTCGCTCATCGTCTGCTTATTATAGTCGCCGACCCACGAGTTGATATGCACAGAGCTGATTGCCACACTGGCTCCCGTCGCACGAATTTGCTCCGCCAGTGAATCCACCTGATCGCGCGGGTAGCCAATAATATCGACCGCCACGTCGGCAAGGCGAAATTGTTGGTCATGGGCAAAGCGGAAACGCTCACCCAACAGGGCCTCAACGTTTTCCAAATGGGCCTTACGCCGCTCGATCTGAAGAGCTTCGTCTTCCCAATATTCGACGCTGACCGTGTTGTGGTTCGCTGTCATGACGAACGCGCCGCTCTCGCCAATGGCAGCGGTCACTGGCCATGCACGCGCAATATGCTCGCACCACCCCGCGGAACCACCGGTTACAGTGATGACCTCAATGCCCGCGTAATGGAGATCCCAGAGGGCCGCATAGGTCTCAGGTAGGAGGCGGCCTTTTGTTGTGAGTGTGTCATCGATATCGGTGAGAACGTAGCGAATATCCCGGAGGTCATCGACACTCGGGGCAGGGCCTAAGAATGTCACTCGATGTCACCGTCACAAATTACAACATGCGTGCCTGCATCGGCAAAGATCTGGGCTGCCACACCGTCTTCCGGAAGTTTATCCGTAAAAAAATGCGTTACGCTGCCAAGTCTTGCGACGCGAACAGAGGCTTCCCGGCTCCATTTGCTGGAGTCGGCGGTCAGGAATGTCAGTCGGGCGTTGCTCATGAGCTTTTGAGTTAGTTGTGCTTCGCTGTAGCTGAAATCTAAAATCCCCTTTTCGGGGTCGAGTGCGCCAGCACCGACGATTGCGAATGAGGCGTAGAACTTTTCGAAATAGTCCAATGTATCTGGGCCCACCACATCTCGGTCATTGTGGCGCAACAACCCGCCGGTAAGATGCACTTCGATTTGGGGAGCGTCAGATAAGGTCAAAGCAACGTCGATATTATTGGTCACGACTCGTAGCTTATCGTGGTCGCGTAACGCTTTTGCGACAAACTGAACCGTGCTGCCGATGCCCATAAATACGGTTGAACCGGACGGAATGGCAGCGGCAACCTTGGCGGCAATGTTCTGCTTGGCAGGACTGTTAAGCGCCGCGCGCGCATTGACCGAGAGATTGCGTGGTTCAACGGGCAGATCCACTCCACCGTGGAAACGACGTGCATCGCCTCGATCGCACAAGTCGTTGATATCGCGCCTAATAGTTTGGGTAGTCACGTCAAACCGCGTCGCCAATTGGTCGATAAACTGCGGTCCCTCAGTCTGGAGAAGACTAAGGATTTGCTGCTGTCGTATCGATAGGGCGACGCGGTCAGGCACAGTGATTATCCCAGATAAACGCGAGGGTCGTCTGTTATCACGCCGGTCAGACCTGCGTGCCAGAAGCTGGCCAGTTCAACTCGGTCATTGCTTGTCCATGCGCGCACTTTGATGCCTTTGGCGGAGGTTTGCTCCAGTAAGCCAATACAAAGGCCCTTATAATGGGCGTGAATAGAGGTCGCCGGAATTGCGGCGAGTTTCGCTTCCCAGTCGTCTGGTACGCGTCCCCACAGCATGGCAAGTTCGAGGTTCGGCTCGCGCTTATGCATTGCTTTGAGGCATTCAGGATCAAAGCTGGAAATCATGATTTCCATATGCGATGGGCGCTTAGCGATCGCGTCTGCCACAGCGTTTACCAGTTGATCGAGCGACTTGTGGTGCGGGTGCTGTTTGATTTCGACGTTGATGTTGAGGCCAAAACCGCCGAGTGCCGTAATAACCTCATCAAGCGTAGGTATCTTCTCGCCGGTGAAGTTGGTACCAAACCACGACCCGCCGTCGAGCGCTTTGATTTGTGCCGTTGTGAGCGCACCGAGGTTACCCGAGCCATCGGTTGTCCGGTCGACGCTATCGTCATGAATGACGATGAGGTCGCCGTCAGCATTCAATGCGACGTCAAGCTCCACCCATTTGGCACCATGTTCGGCGGCCTGCCGAAAGGCGGCAATGGTGTTCTCCGGCGCAATCGCGGACGAGCCTCGATGGCCCTGCACTTCGTCGCGGATCGGCCCTGTTTTTTGTTCTATTGTCATGGCTGTTTTCAATTCGAAAGGGTTAGTCTGTGCGCTTGCCGGTTGCAGCATTGAATGGATGCAGGCTGCTAACTGGTGCGTAGGCTGTGGTTGAGCTGCCTTCTTCAATGTCCGGGCGCCCAGGGATGCTCAGGACAATCGACTGCCCCGTTGAATTGAGCCGCACGTGCAGATGACTTTCTCCGCCGATGGGCTCGAGCAGTTCCACCGTGGCAGCAAAGGCGACAGACGGCTCGAGTGGCTGCTCCAACACCATGGTGTCTGGGCGAATGCCCAAAATATCGGTGTTTTGAGGCAGCGCGCTGAGGTTATCGGTATTGCTGACCGAGGAAACCGGGATGAGGTTCATCGGCGGGGAGCCAATGAAGCCTGCCACGAACAGCGTTGCAGGACGATCATATACCTCGGTGGGCGTTCCAATTTGTTCAACCAGCCCGCCATTCATCACCACGAGGCGATCCGCCAGCGTCATCGCTTCAAGCTGATCGTGGGTCACATAGAGGCTAGTGGTCTTGAGGCGACGTTGCAGCTTACGGATTTCAACGCGCATCTGTACGCGCAACTTGGCGTCTAGGTTCGACAGGGGCTCGTCGAAGAGAAACGCTGCCGGTTCCCGCACAATTGCACGGCCCATGGCAACGCGCTGGCGTTGCCCGCCCGAGAGTTGGCGCGGCTTACGATCCAGCATCGGTCCGATTTCTAGGATAGCGGCAGCTTCCGCGACACGACGGTCAATTTCGGCGCGCGGCGTGTTGCGGTTTTTCAAACCATACTCAAGGTTTCCACGCACAGTCATGTGCGGGTAGAGCGCGTAGTTCTGGAACACCATTGCGATGTCGCGTTCGGCCGGTTCGGCTTTCACCACGTCGCGGCCGCCAATCTCGATACGGCCCGATGTCACGCTTTCGAGGCCCGCGACCATGCGCAGTAGGGTGGATTTTCCGCAACCGGATGGGCCAACCAGCACAATCATCTCGCCATCAGCAACGGAGAGGTTGACGCCTTTGACGGCCGGTACATTGCCGTAGTCTTTTTTGAGGTCGACCAGATTGATCGTTGCCATGACTTATTTCTCCGTTTCCACGAGGCCTTTAACGAACAGACGCTGCATGAAGATAACGACGAGGACGGGTGGCAGCATGGCGAGCATGACGCCGGCCATAACTAGGTTCCATTGGGGTTCAGAGTCGGCGGTGGCCGCAAGGCGCTTAATGCCCATAACAACAGTGTAATATTTGCTGTCGGTGGTCATGAGCATGGGCCATAGGTACTGCACCCATCCGAAGATGAAGAGGATGACGAAGAGCGCAGCGATATTGGTGCGGCTCAAGGGCAGCAGAATATCGCGGAAGAACTTCAGCGGTCCCGCGCCATCGACACGTGCCGCTTCTGCCAGCTCGTCGGGAACCGTCAGGAAGAACTGACGGAAGAGGAATGTGGCCGTCGCGGAGGCGATCAGCGGGATTATCAAACCATGATACGAGTTCAGCATTCCCAAGTCAGCGACGACTTTGAAAGTTGGAATAATGCGGACTTCGACCGGGAGCATCAGCGTAATGAAGATGATCCAGAAGGCGACCATGCGGAACGGGAACTTAAAATACACGATCGCATAGGCTGACAGGATTGAGATCGCGATCTTACCGACCGCAATGGACACTGCCATAATCAGCGAGTTCATCAACATGATGCCGAGAGGAGGTGCACCTGCCGAAGAAACCCCTTCATTGATCATGAAACTATAGTTTTCGATCAAATGTGGGCCAGGCAGCAGCGGCACCACGCCTCGCATGAAGTCGCCCGAGCCGTGGGTAGAGGCGATAAAGGCCAAGTACACGGGGAAGGCCACAACGACCACACCGACGATCAACGACAGATGGGTGATGAAGTTGAGGAACGGTCTATTTTCAACCATTTTGCATGCCCCTTAATACTGGATCCGCCGCTCAACAAAGCGGAACTGAATTGCGGTGAGGGCGATAACAATCAGCATCAACACGACCGACTGTGCCGAGGATGAGCCAATGTTCAATCCGAGGAAGCCGTCCGAATAGACCTTGTAAACGAGAATATTCGTCGCCTGAGCTGGCCCACCCTGAGTGGTGGCGTCGATCAGGCCAAAAGTGTCGAACATTGCGTAGTTGATGTTGACGATGAGAAGGAAGAACGTCGTCGGTGCCAGTAGCGGGAAGACAATTGTCCAGAAGCGCTTGAATGGACCTGCGCCGTCAATTGCTGCCGCTTCCACCAGCGAGTGCGGTACGGACTGCAGTCCTGCGACGAAAAAGAGAAAATTGTAAGAAATCTGCTTCCAGCTGGCAGCGATAATCACAAGGATCATGGCTTGTGTGCCATCAACGCGATGGTTCCACGAGATGCCGAGGCCACGCAGTATATAGGGGGCTATGCCGATTGTGGGGTTGAACATGAACCACCACAGAATGCCGACCACCACTGGGGCCACCGCATAGGGCCACACCAGCATGGTGGTATAAACGCGGCTGGTTTTGAGCGCTCGATTGACAGCAATCGCGAGTAGAAGCGAGATGCCCATCGAAAGCGCGGTGACGCAGACCGCGAACAAGCCCGTCTTCCATAGGGAATTGAGGTAGAGGGGATCACCAAATAGGCGCGTGTAGTTTTCGAACCAAATGAATGTAGTCCGGAAGCCGAAGGGGTCTTCCCGTTCAAACGATGACTTAACCGCTTGGGCCGCAGGCCAAATGAAAAAGATGATGGTGATGACCAACTGCGGCAGAAGCAGCCAGTAGGGTAAAATTCTATTCGGGAATATTGTGCGTTTCGCCTGCATGCTCCGCCTCATGTTTTTTCGCGCGAGTGGCGCGAAACTTAAGGTGCCCCATCTCCTCCAAGACGGAGCACCCTTGCGCTGTCAGATTACTGATTGGCAGCTTCGAAGTCGCGCAGGATGACATTGCCGCGTGTGACGGCCGAGTCGAGCGCTTCTTGTGCGGTCTTATTGCCGGCAAGCATTGCCTCAAACTCTTCGTCGACAACGTTACGGACCTGGGTCAGGTTACCGAAACGAATGCCCTTCGAGTTTGCGGACGGAGTGCCTCGCGTAATCTGCTTGATGGCAATGTCCGAGCCGGGGTTGGCTTCGTAATAGCCCGCCGCAACGCCCGCTTCATAGGTTGCCATCGTGATTGGCAGATAGCCTGTGTACTGGTGCCAGGCAGCCTGAACGTCAGAGCTGTTCAGATAGGAGAAGAATTCGGCAACGCCCTTGTAGGTGTCGTCCGACTTCCCGGTCAGTGCCCAAAGTGTTGCGCCGCCGATGATCGAGTTTTTCGGTTCAGCGATCACATCGTCGTAGTAAGGCAGAGGAGCGAAACCGACCTCGAAGTCCTTCGAGTTATTGATAACGCCAACGCGACCAGCGGAGGAGTTCATGAAGATGGCGCATTCACCGGAATAGAACTTCGGACCGGAGTCTGGGCCACCAGCTGGGCCGCCATATTGGAAGAGGCCTTCATCAGACCACTTTTTCAAATTGCCCCAGTGACGCGCCTGAAGTTCACCATTGAACGTGAACTCGGTGTCAAAACCGCCGAAGCCGTTTTCCTTCGTGCCGAATGGAAGGTCGTGGAGAGCGGAGAGGTTTTCAGTCTGGATCCAGGTGATCCAAGCTGAGCTCAAACCACAGTTAGCAGCACCTGATTCCTTGATCTGGCGCGCCATGGTTTCGAGTTCTGCCCATGTTTTGGGTGGAGTGTTTGGGTCAAGGCCAGCTTTTTCAAAAGCGGTCTTGTTGTAGTACATAATTGGAGTTGATGAGTTGAATGGCAGCGAAAGAATGTTGCCATCGGTGTCCGAGTAATAGCCCGTTACTGGCGCAAGGAAGCCCGATGGGTCCCAAGCCTGCCCGTTCTCGGTCATCACTTCATATACTGGCTTAACGGCGCCCTTGGCCGCCATCATAGTGCCGGTACCAACTTCAAAAACCTGCACAATTGCGGGCTGTTCATTGGCGCGGAATGCGGCAATCGCGGCAGTCAGCGTTTCGGCATACGTGCCCTTGTAGGTCGGGACGACTTTGTAGTTGCTCTGGCTAGCATTGAAGTTCGTCGCGATTTCTTCGAGCTTTTTGCCAAGCTCTGCGTCCATGGCGTGCCACCACGCGATCTCGGTCTGAGCAAAGGCAGGGCTCGCGGTGAGCATCGCTGCAACGCCAGCAGACAGCAAGGTTACGTTCTTAAACATACTCTCTCCCTTGATATTAGCCGGGGCCTCCTCGCCCCTAGCTTTGGATCAATATGATATTAGGAATTCATATTTTGCAAATCGAAATGTTCATGTGAACATCAGGGTGCCGATGAAGTTAACCAGAAACGGCGAGATACTGCCGCGTCTGTGGGCCTTATCAGCAATTAGAGTGCCGGATTTTACCTGCTTTGGCGCGATGTGGTCTGTGCAACTTGCAAGGTCATGGTTCATGTGAACATGATGGTGAGCGAGCCCATCGCGTTACTAGGGAGAGGGTTTTGTATTTTGTAATCTTGCAGCTGTTGGCTTCTATCGTCCTGCTGCTTTGGGCAGTACGCATGGTCCGCACGGCGGTGGAGCGGGCCTATGCGGCAGAACTAAAACGCGCTCTCTCATTGGCAGAACGTAGCCGCTTCATCGCGGCCGGCATTGGGGCCGGTCTGGCGGTGGCGTTGCAGAGTTCGACGGCGGTAGCAGCACTCGCTTCCAATTTTGCCTCAACGGGACTTATGTCGACTGCGACAGGGCTTGTGTTGATGCTTGGTGCCTATCTAGGTTCCGCGCTCGTCGCGAGCATCCTGTCCTTTGATCTCTCATTCTTCCTTGCTCCTCTGATCATCCTCGGCGGGACATTGTTTCTTCGGGGCACGCAACGTCGCTCCAAACAATTGGGACGTCTCGTGCTTGGCATAGCCTTTGTGCTTCTGTCGCTGCAGATGGTGTCTGAGGCGACAGCGCCATGGCGCGAAAGTGAAGTGTTGGGCTGGGTGATCACCTATTTAAGTGGTGATCTTTGGACCTCATTCATTGTCGCTGCGTTGATTACTTGGGTGTCATATTCCTCTGTCGCCAGCGTTCTCGTCATCATTACGTTTGGGACTGCGGGCCTCATACCGTTCGAGGTCTCGGCTGCGTTTATTCTTGGTGCAAATCTAGGCGGCACCTTCATTGCCTACTCCATTACAAAAGGCGGTGACGTTCGTTCCCGACGCGTGGCTGCTGCTGCTTTGGCCATGCGGGGCGGGATGGCATTGCTCGTGCTCGTCTTGTTCCAGGTTTTCGGTGTGCACAGCCTCGGTTTGCCGGGAGATGTTGGGCAACAGAGCAGCCTTTTGCATATTGCCTTCAACTTTGGGGTTCTGCTGTTTGGATTGCTGCTATCGGGCCCTGTGTCCCGTCTCGCGGAACACTTCATCGGCGAGGTCACTGATGCGACGCACACGGACGTCGCTCGCTTGCGCGCTACGGCTCTTGTCGCTGACCCTGCCGGTAACGTTGATGCGGCACTCGCCAGCGCCACACGAGAACTGCTTCGCATGAGCGAGATGGTTGAAGTGATGTTGCAGCCGATAATGGACATCATCAAAACTGGCGACAGAGCAGCTGTTCGGCGCGTGAAGGAAATTGAGTCTGGCGTGGATCGGGCCAATCGCGCCATCAAACTCTACCTCAGTCGTTTGGACTGGAGCTCCATGGATTCTAGTCAGACTCACCGCGCATCGGATCTATCGTCCTTTGCCATATCTCTAGAGCAGGCCGGAGATATAGTGTCCCGGGAGCTGTTGCGCATCGCGGATCAAAAAGTCGATCGTCGACTTTCGTTTTCGACCCAAGGTTGGGACGAACTGGTTCAATTGCACGACCGCGTACTTTCCAACATGCAGCTCGCTCTCAATGTTCTTGTCTCTGAGGACACAGAATCTGCGCGCCGTTTGGTCGTCGAGAAGGATGAAGTTGGTGCCCTTGAGCGCGCCAGCATGGAGAGCCATTTCGCGAGGCTCCGCTCAGGTAACACATCGAGTTTTGATACAAGCGAACTACACTTGGAGCTGATCCATGCTCTGCGCCGGATCAACTCGCTGTTCAGCGGGATCGCCTACTCGATTCTCAGTGAGCAAGGTGAGTTGCTCGACACTCGGCTGACCCATAAATCGGGTTGAGGGTCGGCTACTGGCTTAGCCCTCAAATCGAATTCGCGCGAAAGCTGGATTGCCATCGGTCGATACGATGTGCTTGTCCATAACGCCCTATGCCATAGGCGTTGCGCTGTGGGTCCGTGCTAGCACACCGTGACGAGGCGGAGCGGAATGCGTCGTTATTCCCCAGATCAGCCCGACGACGAGGAAGTAGTGACGCCAATGATCTGTGTCGATGATCGCAGACTGCAGGGCCAGTGGGATAAAGACAGCAAAAACTGGAATGAGCAGGCCGCGCCGCTCTCGGTCTCTTAGCCCAATAAGTCCCCGCCAGAATGTGAGGGCAACGAGGAAGTAATAGATGAGGCCGCCGCCCCACCCATAGCCGTGTAGAACCGTCACATAGGTATTGTGCGGCTGCTCTGAGATTTCCAGGTAAGTAAACTCGGTAGGGCCGAGGCCCAGCGGGTGGTCGAGGGCAAGATCAAACGCGTATCCTTGTCGTCCAAAGCGGCCACTCTCACCTGTGTCATAATCTTGACTCATCGTTCGCAGTTCAAAGAACTCACGGACCTCAGGCACTGACAGCAATCCTGCCAACATGACGACGACGAGTATGCTCCCGATGATGGCGATGGTCAGCATTCGGACCTGTATCCGCGCTTTCGCTTCGAGCAGGAAACACAGGACAAAGACGAGGAATGCGGACGCCGCAAAATGCCCCCAAGCCGCACGCGAAAAGCTGACAAACACACCAAGCATGATCAGCAAGACAATCGCGCCGCTCACCAGTTGGCCCTTGCGTTGGAAGAACAACTCGCGCAGCACCATCATGGCCGGTAGGACGAGGAAAGGCCCATAAACATTGGGGTCTTTGAACATCGCCTTAGCGCGATCGTATCGCAGGAACATGTCTGCGTTTGGCATCAATCGTAGGTAGGCGAGGATGCCAATTGCAGCGGAGACAATGGCGATAGCCACATAGGCATTGCGAATGACAGCTAATCGTTTCTCGGGCGCATCGGCGATAAAATTGGCGACAAAAAAGCTCGTCAAGAACAGGTAAATCGTGACTGCATTAAAAATAAGTGCGTCCGTTAACGGAGCGTGACGCACTTGGAACGCAGCAATTGTCGCGAATATCGAAAACGGGATGATCAATCCGAGCAATGGCAAGGTGGAAGGAAATAGGGGCATGCGGACTGCCACCATCATGCCAAGCGTCAGTAAGAACAAAACTTCGTACAGGGATGGTTCAAAAAAGACCAAACCACCGGAGAATACCCAGATCCAAACCACCGCAACAAAGACTTTTGATGCCACTGCGCTCATATAGGCGCGGCCACGAAATTGCGCCAAGGTTAGGTTTTCCGCCGAACTTGCGGATAGTACATCGGTCATAGCGTTCTTTACTTAAACAGTGCGCGTTATAGTATTGGCGCTGGTTGAAGAAAATGCTAACCGCGCACGTCGTAATTTGGCGTTCGACATGAAATCGTCTGCGCGAAACCGCGCTAAGAGGAGGCCAAGTTGACAGTCTCGCGCCGGAATCTTCTCCGTGGCAGTATTGGCGTCGGCGCCAGCCTAGCACTCGCAAACAATGCCGCCGCTCAACGCTTTGTTGATGCAAATGATTTTAGACTGTCGCCATCAAATGGCGACCAGACTAGCTCACTTCAGGCCGCGATTGACGCCGCCATAAGCCTGCAACAGCCACTTTTGGTCGGCCCAGGGGAATTTGCGACCAATCTAATCACCATCGGTGGACCGCTCATCGTCCGGGGCTCAGGGCAGACCGTTCTTCGCCTCGACGTCGCAGACACTATCTTGGCGGTACAAGACTGCAGCCATGTCGTGCTTGAAGGGCTGGTCCTCGCAGGCAATCCGCTGTCTCGCGGGGGGCGAGCTTTGCTGGAATTTGTGAGTGCCAGCAATTTCACAGTGCGAGATTGTCGCTTCGTGTCCTCGTCAGGGATGGGGGTCTGGTTACAAGATGCCGAAGGTCGCATCGAGGATTGCGACTTCTCTGACATCGCTGACACCGCTGTGTTTTCGACCGATAGCCGGGGCCTGGACTTGAGCGGCAATGTCATAACGCGGTGCGGGAATGGCGGTATCCGCATCTGGCGTTCGGAGAGTGGCGCTGACCGCTCGCGCATCTTTGGAAACCGTATAAGCACGATCGATTGGAAAGATGGCGGCAACGGGCAGAACGGCAATGGCATCAACGTATTTCGCGCTGATGGCGTGAGCATAACCGACAATCACATCGTCGATTGCACATTTTCTGCCATACGGCTCAACGCCACCAACGACACCCGCGTCATCGGAAATCACTGCGAGAAGAGCGGCGAAGTCGCCATCTACTCCGAGTTTGGTTTCTCTGGCTCCATCATCAGCGACAATGTGATCGACGGCGCAGCGGCCGGGATTTCAATGACGAATTTCGACCACAATGGACGCTTGTCCGTCTGCAAGGGCAATATTGTCCGCAATATTGCGAGCGCCTCACTGACAAATCCCGATGTAGTTCCCTATGGGATCGCAGCAGAGGCCGACGCAGCTATCGTGGGGAATATAGTCGAAGCGGTGCCGGGGACGGGGATCGTTGTTGGTTGGGGCACTTATCTTAGGGATGTGCTGGTCAGCGATAATGTCGTTAGACACTGCGATATTGGCATTTCGGTCAGTGTTGTCGACGGGGCCGGGCCGTCCCGAATTAGCGACAACCTGCTGTCTGGCATTCGCTTACACGCGATTGTCGGCACGCATTGGAGGGATATCACTGTCACCGACCTCATCGGTGACGCTGGGAGCCATCCCAAGATCGCGATTGATGGAAACAGCGTGCACTAGCGATATGATTGATCGCGTACGTCGGACGCCTCGCGCATATTTAGGGTCCGCAACCGGCAGAGCACTAAGCGGTCCCCAAAAACCTGGATTTCCTAGGACTTATTCCGATTTCGAAGCTTAGGGAAATTTGGCTGGGGAACCTGGACTCGAACCAAGATTGACGGAGTCAGAGTCCGCTGTTCTACCATTGAACTATTCCCCAGCAGGCCCAAAGGGCTGACAGCATGGCTGCTGGTCAGTCGGGTGAAATTCGTAAACTTCGCTATCCCGCTGATGACCGTGTCTTAAAAGCGGAGTGGGCTTTGGGTCAAGCCTTCATTGGGCAATCAGTGCGCGAGTTCGCGAAATCCTGTTGATTTCTTCTCGCGTTCTCCATCGACAGAAGGGCCATCTCGCTTTGGGCGAGATGGCAATTTTGTAGGCTAGAGCAGAGCCTGCTCATTTTTGCCCATCAGGCGGAACGCGATGTAGACCGCAATGCCACTGATCAACAGCAGAATGGTAGACATAGCGGCCGCCACCCCGAAGTCACCATCGAGAATGAGCACGTAAATGCGCACCGGCATGGTGATCGTCGATCCGACATAAAGCACGAGCGAGGACGATAGCTCGTTGATCGCAGTGACAAAGCTGAGCATTGCACCGGCGATGATGCCGGGAACGATCAGCGGCACGGTTACGCGTAGGAATGCCTGGAATGGGCTATATCCCAGAGAGACCGCTGCTTCCTCAAGACTGGGCGAGATTTGGCGCAGTGCCGAACTTGTCGTGCGCACCGTATAGGGCAGGCGACGAATAAAGATCGAGAGGATGATGATGGCTGCCGTGCCAGTCAGCACGAGTGGGCCCGTGTTGAACGCGGCAATATAGGCGATACCGATAACAATGCCCGGCATCACATAGGGGATCATGAACGCCCCATCGAGCAGGGAGGTGTTGATGCTGGTGCGGCGAGCGACGAGCACGCCGATAATAGTGCCAGCAACGACGATCAGGGCCACGGCAATAGCGGAGAAGGTGAGCGAATTGCGCACAACATCGCCGAGGTTGAAGATGATGCGCTCATAGCTTTGCAGCGCGAAACCATCTTGAAACACAGGGCCGTTGGTCTTGCGCAACGAGTAGATGACCGAAATGATCACCGGCATGGCACCGCAGAGGCCGATGAAATAGACAGCGAAGTGCGCCAGCCAATTGCGCCAGCCTTGGAGCTGAATTTTGATCGGCTTGTTGATCATGTTGCCGTGGTAGACGTTCTTGCGCGACATGAAGCGCTGGATCATCACAAAGGCCATAGAGACCATGATCAGCACCACCGAAATGGTGGTCGCCATGGACATGTTGGACCCAACTTCAGCCGAGTAAAGTGCATAGGCTTCGGTGGCGAGCACGTTGTAGCCACGGCCGAGCAGACGTGGCGTACCGAAGTCCGCGATAGACTGGATGAGCGCCAGAAGACCGCCTGCCGAGAGCGCTGGCAGAACGAGCGGAAACGAGATCTTGAATGTACGCTGTAGTGGGGTCAGGCCAAGGCCTTCTGCTGCCTCTTCAAGCGAGCGGTTGACGTTCGATAGTGCGCCCGAAACCATCAGGTAGACGAAGGGATAGAACTTCAGCGCGAAGACGATGAGAATGCCGCCCAGCCCATAGATTGGAGGCATGTTGATCCCGATTTCGCGGGCCCAACTGCGGACGACACCGCCAGCGCCGAACAACACAATCCACGAGTATGCGCCGATGAAGGGCGGTGACACGAGGGCGAGGATCGCGAGGAGCGAGACGAACTTGCCGCCCTTAATCTGGAAGCGCGAGATGCAGAAGGCCATGATCGAGCCGAGCAACATGGCGCCAAAAAGACCGCCAAAGCCCACCACGAGCGTATTCAAGAAAGCCCGCTGATAGCGGGGCTCCATAACGAACGCCAAATAGTTGGCGAGCCCGGTGTTGCCGGAACGGTCGACAAAGCTCGAAATGAGCACCGAGCCGACCGGTATAATCAACAAGAGCGCAAGGATCGCCCACGTCGCGAAACTTACGATTTTCCAAAAGTCGAAACGCGCTGTCATGGTCAGCCCCCCAGAGCCACGCGCTTCTTATCTGCGTCGAACGCCATAAGGTGCTCGCGAGCAATAAGAATACGGACGGCATCGCCTGGAGTGTAGATTCGCTTCAATTCGGCGGCGCCGAGCTGAACGGTGATCTCGCCCGCGGATGTTTTTACGAGAATATGCGCTTCACGGCCGAGGTAGGTGTATTTGACGATCTCGCCGTCAACAGCCACAGCGCCTAAACCGGCGGCCTCATCTGCTGCCAGAAGACGCATGCTTTCTGGGCGGATGGCCCAAGTTGTTGCGATTGCGGCCACAAGGTTGAGCTGACTGAGAAGCTGCGTGAGCCCCGCTGAGGCCGAGAACGTATTCAGTGTCCCGACGAAGTTCGCGACGAACAGGGTCTGCGGATTGCCGTAGATTTCCTGAGGGGTGCCGATCTGTTCGATCTGGCCCGCGCTCATCACACAAATGCGGTCGGAGATCGCCAGCGCTTCTTCTTGGTCGTGCGTAACATAGATCGTCGCGATGTTGACGCGCTTCTGAATGTCACGAATTTCTTCGCGCAACTCGATACGCAGCTTGGCGTCGAGGTTGGAAAGCGGCTCATCCATAAGTAGAAGGCATGGATTGATGACCATGGCGCGAGCGAGGCCGATGCGCTGTTGTTGCCCGCCCGACATCGCGGCCGGAAGGCGTTCGGCTAGCGCGCCCAAATGCACGGCGTCGAGAGCCGCAGCGACGCGGGTCTTGATTTCTGGGGCAGGAACCTTGCGGGGCTTGAGGCCAAAAGCGACGTTATCAAACACGCTCAAATGCGGAAAAACGGCGTAGTCTTGGAAGACCATGCCGATATCGCGCTGGTGAGGTGGCTGCGCGCGCAAGTCTTTGCCCGCCAATGTGATGCTGCCCGACGTCAGATCGTTAAATCCGGCGATGGCGCGCAGAAGGGTGGTTTTCCCGCAACCAGATGGTCCCAGCAGCGTGAAGAATTCCCCTTCTTCCACTGAAATCGAAACGCCATTGAGCGCGCGGAAGCCCACGAACTGCTTCACCCCGTCGGTGACTGTCAAATAAGCCATTCCAGCCCCTCATTTCCCTCGTTCTCTGTGCTTTGAAAGCAAACACAATTTTCGTATTGCAACAAGTGCAATGTCGCTCCATGATCAGAAACGATCATAAGTTTGATCAAAAGGGAACAGGAGGAACAAATGAGTGTTGCAAAACGGACATTGGTCGGATTTGCCTTCGCACTAGCAGCAACGACTGCAATGAGCCCCGCAATGGCAGCCGAAGGTTCGGTTGTCGTTTACACTGCGCACAAGTCATCCATCGTGGACCGCCTTCTGCCAGTATTTGAAGCCGACACAGGCCTTAAGGCCGAAGTTATCCAGCTCGGTTCGGGCGACATCTTCCGCCGCGCACGCGCTGAAGCAGGCGCACCAGCAGCAGACGTTATCTGGTCGGTGACCGGTAGCTTGCTGACCGAAAATGCTGATTTGCTCGAGCCGTATCAGGTTAAGGATCACGCAGCGCTCAACGCTGAGTTCGTTCGGAGCGATGCTTGGACCCCGTATACTGCGGTTGTTTATGTCCTCGCTGTGAATACCGACATGGTTTCGCTCGAAGACGCACCAAAGAATTGGGCTGACCTGGTCGATCCTAAGTGGCACGGCCAGATCGCATCTGCTCGCGCAGATAACTCGGGTTCGGCTGTGCAGCAGCTTCAGACCGCGCTCACCGTTTTCGGTGATGATGGCTGGGCGAAGTACACTGAAATGGCGAAGAATTTCGTCTTCACCGATAGTTCGGGCGCCGTTCCACGCTTCATCGCTGACGGCGAAACCTCGATGGGCTTGACCCTCGAAGACAATGCCATCGAATACCGCAATGGCGGCGCGCCAATGGCAGTTGTGCTTCTCGCTGACGGCACAGTCGCGGCGCCAGATGGTATCGCGCTCGTCAAGGGTGGGCCAAACCCAGATGGCGGTAAGGTCTTCCTCGACTGGGCAATGTCCAAGTCGACGCAGGAACTCCTCGCCAATGAGATCGGCCGTCGTGCAATCCGCACCGACGTTGCTCCACCTCCAGGTGCACCAGACCTGAACACCGTCAAACTGATTGAGATCAAGTCGCTCGACGATCTTGGTGGCACCGAAGAAGTGCTCGCCAAGTGGCGCACGGCAATCGGCGAATAATCTGACTATCTATAAGACTGACGGGATTTGTTTGAATGAAGCACATGGAAGCCTTTTCGCTCGGCAAGAAGTTCGCCGATCCAGGGGCCAATGAAGATAGTCTCGTCATTCTACCAAATAGGGGTTACGCCGTTATCGACGGCGTAACCGACCGCAATGGGACGCGGTATAATGGCATGTTGTCTGGCCAGTTTGCGTCACGCACGGTTCAGGCGGCCATTGAGAAGTTCCTTCTGGCACAGGGCGATGCTCGCCAGCCGAACTTGCAGTTTGCAGGGGCCGAGCATTTCATCGACTACCTCGGGCAGGCGATATTCGCCGAATATGCGAAGGCCGGCGCTGTCGACGCCGTTACAGCCGACTGGAAGCTGCGTGGCGGTTGTACCGTCATGGCGGCGCTGATCATCGGTGATCGCCTAGAGATCATCGCTGTTGGCGATAGTGGCGTGCGTATCAATGGCGAAGATGTTCTGCAGGTCCTCAAGCCTTTGGACGATGTTACGGCTATCATGCGCCGCGAAACATGGAGCCATTTCCGCGCTCTAGGCTACGATAGCGTGCGTGCAGATGCGCTTGCAGCAAACATCACTTGGCGCGGCACAAAGCATCAGGAAGCTGGTACAGACACGGCCGATCAACAATTTCTTGCTAACATCGAGCAGCGGGCCCTTGCGGCGTGCACAGCGCATTTGCCGAATGTTCCTGAGGCTGAAATTCAGGCGCTCATTCATGGTGGTATCTGTTTCGCGCAGGGCGATTTCCAGAACGTAACCGATTTGGTGCTGGGCTACGGCGGGCTCGACGGTTTTGCTGTGCCTTCACGCTACATCGAAACCCGCAGCTACTCCCTCAAGGACGTTCACACCATCGAGCTTTTCTCCGATGGTTATTTCAAGCTTGGCGATCGTTTCGGCGTGGCCTCATGGGAGGCCGCTCACGAAGAGGTAGAGGCAGAAGACTTCCACAAAATCGCCCGCTATATGAGCACAAAGGGTACGACTGATACCCAACTCACCGATGATAGAACCTATCTAGGGATTAAGCTCTAATGAGTGGCCGGACGCGTGTTGAAGGATTGTTGTCTCAGCGCGCGGACTCTCCGGCCGCTTCTAACGGCCTGAATGAGCGGCAAGAGCAAATTCTTGCCGCCATAGGCGCTAATGGCGCAGCGTCTGTTTCGGAACTTTCTGAGCAGTTTAACGTCACCACCCAGACTATTCGGCGGGACTTAAAACTGCTCAACGAACGGGGCCTGCTGGTCAAAGGCTTTGGCGGCGCTTTCGCGGCCCCGGGTGTCGCGCGATACACCTATAATGAGCGCGGTAGCACCGAAGTCGACATCAAACGCCAGCTCGTTAATGCGCTCAAGCCGATCCTGTTTGACGGCGCCACGGTGTTTGTGGGCCTAGGGACGACCTTCCACGGCCTCCATCAAGTTGTTGCAGACTTCCCTGGCATGCTGGTGGCGTCGCCCAATCTGGAAGTCATCTATAGCTGCGCGATGAATACCGACGCCACCGTCTATGTTTACGGCGGCTATGTGCGCAATAAGGACACTTCCATCCTCACCCTGGCCGACGGTAGTCGGCAAAAGTTCAAGTTTGATATCGCCATCATCGGCGCTAGCGCGATTGATCGGGAGGGCTCCGTGCTGGAGTTCGATCCGATGGAGGTCGATCTAGTCCGCGACGTTCTCGCTCTGAGTCGGCGGGTCGTACTCGTCGCTCATGACGGAAAATTCAGCCAGAACGCGCCCCATGTGGTCACGCATCTCTCCGAAGTCGATGTGCTTGTCACAAACGGTGATCCCGCCACATATTTTGACGACGCTACGACGTTGAAAGGTCTCGATATCATCCGCGTGTGAGGATGAGGCGGATGCTTTTGATTGCGCTGGGGCATGCCATGCTCTACCTTAGTCTCAACAACGCAACAAAGGTGCGTTCGGGCGCGGCCGGCTTTCCGGCCTTGGCGACCGCGCACTAAGGAGACATCCCGTGGCCGATCTTACTCGGTCCGCCGCTGTTTCGGTCTTAAAAGCCGAGGCAGGGGCCGGTGTATCTTCCGGTCAAAGCCGGAAGGATAGGGCAGCCATTGCGCCGCCCGGATCGCCGGATCCGCGGACCCTAAACGCCCCGAATCCCCGTCGACACCGCGGCGCCATTTACGCTGCGCTCGATTTGGGAACGAACAATTGCCGTCTTCTTATTGCCAGACCCCATGAAAGGGGTTTTCGCGTTTTAGATGGCTACACACGCATTGTCCGACTAGGCGAGGGCGTTTCTGTGACCGGTCGTTTGGCTGATGGCGCGATGGAACGCACCATGGACGCCCTTCGAATGTGCCGGAACAAGTTGCGCGAGCATCAGCCGACGCGCATGCGTTTGATCGCAACCGAAGCCTGCCGCGCCGCTGAAAATGGTCCTGCATTCTTGGCCCGTGTGAAGAGCGAGCTTGGGATCGAACTTGAGATCGTTGATCGTCGCACTGAGGCCGAATTGGCCGTTACCGGTTGCGCCGATCTGATTGATACTCAGGCGCAAGGCGCGCTGATGTTTGATATCGGCGGTGGTTCGTCGGAGCTGGCTTGGCTCGACTTCCGTGGCGGTCGACCGCGTTCGCAGGGGCGGATGTCCGCATCTATTCGGTCGTGGCAGTCCATGCCAGTTGGCGTGGTCTCGATTGCCGAGAAATTCGGTGGTGTGAATGTCACGCGCGAGACGTTTGAAGACATGGTCTCCTACGTTTCTGAGCACCTCCGTCAGTTCCGTGGCCGCGAAAAGCTGCGTCAGATGATTGCCGAACATCCAGTCCATTTGATTGGCACTTCTGGTACGGTGACGACGCTTGCGGGTTTACATCTCGGCCTGGAACGCTATGAGCGTCTGAAAGTTGACGGCTTGTGGATGCGGCGCGATCAGGTTGATGAAACCATGCGCGTTCTGCTGAACATGCCATTCGAGCGCCGTGTCGCGCATGCTTGCATAGGCAAGGATCGCGCTGATCTCGTGCTTCCCGGTTGTGCTATTTTTGAGGCCATCCGTCGTGAATGGCCTACGGATCGTGTTCGGGTTGCCGATCGTGGTCTTCGTGAAGGTATTTTGATTTCCCTTATGGACGCTGATCGCTCCCAGAAGCGTCCAATTCGACATCCAAGGAGGGCGGGCAATGGCCAATAGTAAAGCCCTGGGCACAGGCGGTCGTAAGTCCGACAGAGACTTTAAAATTCGCGTTAAATCGGCCAAGGGCCGTAAAGTCGCGTCGACGAAGTGGCTTGAGCGTCAGCTCAACGACCCCTATGTGGCGCGCGCACGCTCTGAAGGGTATCGCTCTCGCGCTGCCTTCAAAATCAAAGAGATGGATGAAAAGCACAAGTTCTTCAAAAAGGGCATGCGCGTCGTCGATCTTGGTGCAGCGCCGGGCGGCTGGTCGCAGGTAGCGGCCACCGCTGTTGGCTCGACGCCGGACAATGTGCTCGTCATCGGTATCGATTATATCGAAATGGACGACATCCCTGGTGTGAACCTGCTGCGCAAGGATTTCACCGAGGATGATGCTCCGGGCATGTTGATCGACATGCTGGGTGGCCATAAGGCCGACGTTGTCATGTCGGATATGGCGTGGCCGACCACAGGCCACCGTCCGACGGACCACCTTCGTATCGTTCACCTCATCGAGATTGCGGCAGACTTCGCCATTGAGGTCCTCAAGCCCGGCGGCACGTTTGTGGCCAAGGTTTTCCAAGGCGGCACCGAGCATGAGCTGTTGCACATGCTCAAACGCCATTTTGATACGACCTTCCACTCCAAACCGCCCTCAAGCCGCAAAGACTCCGCAGAGGCTTATCTCGTGGCGAAGGGGTTCAAAGGCCTGGATTTCCGGCATGAACACAACAACGATCACGACGAATAGTCAGCCGCGAGACTGAACCATAAGACCGCCCTTCGAGGCGGTCTTTTCGTTTCATCTTGTCGCGAGTTAGCCTTTGGCGCGGCCCTTATGCCCCGACACGTCGCTGCCCGCGTTTGCGGGTAGGGTGAAATAGACCAATCCACCGAGGGCGCTAAGGGCGCCGACCGCGAAGAATGCGATCTGGAAGTTTATCAGCGTTAGTTCGCCACCGGTGAAATGGCGCGTGATCTCGATCACGGCACCCGCCACAGCAACACCGAAGGCGACCGACAACTGCTGGGACACCGCCACAATGGCGGTGGCTTGGCTGGCTTCTTCATCGGAAATGTCTGCGTAGCCCAGGGCGTTCGACCCCGTGAAAAAGATCGAGCGGAGTACGCCGCCGAATACGATTACGCCCATCATGACCGCCGCCGCTGTTTCGGCTGTGAACAGACCCTGCGCGCCGATGAGAAGGCCGCCTAACACCGCCGAGACGCCCAGGACGCGCGGGAAACCCCAGCGGGCGTAGACACGTTCGGCAATGAACTTGCTCCCCATCGCGCCGAGCGCCGACACGAAAGTGATGGCCCCACTTTCAAATGGGGTCATGCCAAAGCCGAGTTGCAACATCAGCGGTAGGAGGAACGGAACGGCTCCCACACCGATGCGAAACACCGATCCGCCCGTTATCGAGGATCGGAAAAGCTTGTGGCGCAACAGCTTGGGATCGAGCAGGGGATAGGTCACGCGGCGTGCGTGCAGCACATAAAGGGCAGTAGCAACAAGTCCAATCGCCAGTGTCAGATAGCCATAAGTGATGGGAACGGCTGGAAGGCTGATCACGGACAGACCGAATACCGTGCCCGAGAAGGCGACGGCGGCGATGAGAAACCCGACCAGATCGATTGGGCGCGGTGTGCGCTCATCCGGCACTTTTAGGTAGATGCCCGAAAAGATGATCCCGGCGATACCAATCGGGATGTTGATCCAGAAGATCCAATGCCAGCTGAGATATGTCGTCAGAAAACCGCCGATGAGCGGTCCTGTCACCGGGGCAATCAGCGCGGGGACCGTGAGCCAAGCCATGGCCGAAACGAGTTCGTTTCTGGGCGTTGAGCGCACGAGCAGCAAGCGGCCGACGGGTGTCATCATGGACGACCCGATGCCCTGGAAAAAGCGCGATGCCACAAAGGTCTCGAGCGAATTTGCAAAGGAGCATGCCAGCGACCCCAGCATGAAAACGAAGATCGCCAGACGAAAGATATTCTTCGCTCCGAAACGGTCGGCCATCCACCCGCTAATAGGGATGAAGATCGCCAGCGCCACGAAGTAAGCCGTCAGCGCCAACTTTAGGGCGATGGGCTCAGATCCGATATCGGCTGCAATTGCAGGTAGGCTGGTGGCGATGACAGTCGAGTCCATCTGTTCCATGAACAGAGCGACCGCCAAAATGAGCGGGGTGACGCGGATCACAAGGCTAACCAATGAGTCTATGGAAAGGGCAGGCAGAAGCCGAAGCAATTATGGTGGGTTTGACCTCCTGCGGCCAGCCCGATCCATCTTAAATCGTTCGTTCTATCGAACTCTATTCTTACCTTCGCTTTTTGCGACTGACAATTTCGCATCGGCGCGGCGAATAAGCGTCTCTGGCGTGTCTTCTGCCTCAAGCTCTGCAACGCCCACGCTGATGGTAATGTCGACGGGGACCCCACCGAGCATGAACGCATCGTTGGCCACGGCGGCACGCAATCGCTCGGCCATAATATGCGCTGCCAATATCTCAGTTCTGGGCAGGATGACGTAGAACTCCGCGTCGCCCATGCGGCCAATGACGTCTTGACGTCTCAATAGGCTTTGGCATCGCTCAACCAGCATGGCGAGGACTTTATCGCCCGCAGCATAGCCATATTGAAGGTTGATTTTCTTGAAGCTGTCGATGTCCAAAATCATGACAGCGAGAAAATTCTTGTTGTGAAGCGCACGATTGAACTCGCTGCGAATGATCGCTGCACCATGTTCGCGTGTGAATACTTCAGTAATCGCGTCCGATTGTTCGACGATAGTGACTTCCCGCGCGACTCGAGAAATCTCGAAAAGTAGAAAGACAATGATCGTGCAGGCAACAATTATTGCCATCAAGACCAGTGCATGGTCGGCGAAGGGGAAGGCGTCAGGAATATGGTCAGACCAGCGTTGGGCCTGTGAAACTTGGTGAAGCGCAAAAACGATGATGCTCAACATCGCTATTGTGCGCAGGAAACCTAAGCGCGCTGCGGCCGATCGAAAAGCATTGGTAATTCGGGAGATAGCGCGAATTCTCAAGCTGCTCTCCTGAAGCCGAAACCCATGTTGGGCTGCATAATAGTTCCCCACCGGAAGACTATGAATAGTGCCAATAGCTATTTACTAAGTGATTTAAGTTTGTCGCGCTATTACATCAAATGTGTCGATGAGCTTCTGATTGTGTCCCCTTACCAATCAGACGCACTCAGGCACTAGGCAAGTCGCCACTCCGGTGGTATGCACCATCGCCAACCTGAACCCGCGACGATCTCCGCGCCGGTTCACATTCCAACATCTCTGTACTGACAGTAGGCAGGAAGGTTCTGGCCTTGGCAAAGATTATTACCACTATCACTGGCGATGCCGCGCTCACGTTTGACGACGTGCTCCTCCAGCCTGCGCGCTCTGACATTCTGCCGACCGAAACCGACATTTCGACCTACGTGACCAAGGATATCGCGCTCAAGCTGCCGATCCTTTCCTCGGCCATGGATACCGTTACCGAAGCGAACATGGCGATTGCTATGGCGCAGGCCGGTGGCATGGGTGTTATCCATAAGAACCTGACCGCTACTGAGCAGGCGGAACAGGTTCGCATGGTCAAGTCGTTTGAAAGCGGCATGGTCGTAAACCCGATCACCATTGGTCCCGATGCGACCTTGGCGGATGCGCTCTCGCTCATGCAGAAGAGCCGTATCTCGGGTATTCCTGTTGTCGAAAACGGCGGTAAGGGCGGTCGGTTGACTGGCAAGCTGGTTGGTATCCTCACTAACCGCGACGTGCGTTTCGCAAAGAGCCCAGCACAGCCGATCTCGGAACTGATGACTCATCAGAACCTGATCACGGTCCGTGAAGGCGTTTCGAAGGAAGAAGCGCAGGTTCTGCTGCATCGTCACCGCATCGAGAAGCTGCTGGTCGTCGATGAAGACTACCGCTGCATCGGTCTGATCACGGTTAAGGACATGGAGAAGGCTCAGCTCCACCCGAACGCCGTCAAGGACGAACAGGGCCGCCTACGCGTAGCTGCTGCCTCGACCGTCGGTGACAATGGTTACGAACGCTCGCAAGCCCTGATCGACGCTGGTGTTGACCTGCTGGTCATCGACACCGCCCACGGTCACTCGGTGCGCGTTGCCGAAGCTGTCGAGCGCATCAAGCGCGAAAACAATAATGTCCGCATTGTAGCGGGCAATGTTGCGACTGCGGAAGCCACCAAGGCCCTCATCGATGCTGGCGCTGACGCCGTTAAGGTCGGCATTGGTCCGGGCTCGATCTGCACTACCCGTATCGTCGCCGGTGTTGGCGTTCCGCAGCTTGCGGCCGTTATGAGCTGTGCGGAAGAAGGCGCAAAGGCCGGCATTCCTGTCATCGCAGACGGCGGCATCAAGTTCTCGGGCGACATGGCCAAGGCACTTGCTGGCGGTGCGGCCTGCGTCATGGTTGGCTCGCTGCTCGCAGGGACTGACGAAGCTCCGGGCGAAGTGTTCCTCTACCAGGGACGTTCGTATAAGTCTTACCGCGGCATGGGCTCGGTCGGAGCAATGGGTGCTGGTTCGGCTGACCGTTACTTCCAGCAGGACGTGCGCGATCAGATGAAGCTCGTTCCTGAAGGCATTGAAGGTCAGGTTCCGTATAAGGGCCCGGCTGGCGCGGTTCTCCACCAGCTCGCTGGCGGTCTGCGTGCATCCATGGGCTATACCGGCGCGCACAATCTCAAGGACTTCCGCGAGAACTCTGTGTTCGTCAAGATTTCTGGCGCTGCACTGAGCGAAAGCCACGTCCACGACGTGACCATCACCCGCGAAGCGCCAAACTACCGCTCCGGCCGCTAAGTCTTTTAGCCGGTTGAAATTGAAGGCCTCTCCCGCACGGGAGGGGCCTTTTTGTTTTGGGAGTTCTTACACTAACCCACAGCGCGCTTCAGGCTTACAGTTTGTGGCGATGGGGGAGGAGCTGCGCCATGCGGAGCAATGTCAAATCTGAGCAGATCAAAATGACGGCAGCATTTTTGAGCAATTTAAGCTCAGGCAGCATTTTAGCCTCGCTTGTCGCGCCATATGTCGGGTTTGTGACGCGCACTGCGCAAACCAGAGCTGACTGGCGGAACATTGTCGCTGGTTGTTTGTTAGGCGTAACAATCGGTGCTATTCTTTTCGTTGAAGCGCAGTGCAGTCTTGCAAAGCTGGAGCATCTCCATGATTGAAACGATCCTATTGTGGCTCTGGGGACCCCTTGTTCTGGTCTTTGTGTTGGTGCTCGTTCGCGTTACTTCGCACTTTCAAGACAACGCTCACCGCAAGCGCCACCATCCGGCTGAATAACCTCGCTGAAGACGAAACATCCTATCTTTCGGCGCGTTAGCCTCGCATCCCGACTCTCTTCAAGAGCTTTGCCAAATGCCGCTAACTGCGAAAATTCTGCTATTTGCCGTTGTCGCTCAAGTGATCCTCACGCTCGTCATCTTGGTTTTGATGGGGCGGGAACGGGTGCCTCGCATTGCACGCGGTGAAATCCGCATGGCGGATGTTGCGGTTGATCGAACCGCCTATCCGCTGAAAGCGCGTTTGCTTTCAAACTCCTTCGACAATCAATTCCAGCTCCCCGTGCTGTTCTATGTGGCCGTTGTGCTGTCGCTACAGATTGGCGCGGTCGGGTGGATTGAAGCGGCGCTGGGCTGGCTTTTCGTGGCGTCTCGCTATATCCACGCTGGCATACACGTCACTACCAATAATCTGCCAAAGCGGTTCGTGGTCTATTGCACCGGCCTTGTCGTGCTCGCCCTGTTCTGGCTATGGCTCCTCATTCGCATTCTCTTAGCCTGAGTATTTGTCCATGCGTCTTCCCGGCCGTATCGCCGCCGCCATTGTAGTTCTGTCCGATGTGGAGCAGCGCAAGCGCCCGGTTTCAGAAGCGCTCAAGGCTTGGGGTATCAACAACCGTTTCGCTGGCGCAGGTGACCGCGCCGCTATCGGCAATATCGTCTACGACGCATTGCGTTCGCGGTCCTCACTCGCAGCGGCCATGGGCGCAGACACCCCGCGCGCCCTTGTGTTGGGCGTTATCCTGCGAGGCTGGGGCGAAAGCCCGGAGGCGCTCAACGAGCTGTTTGCTGCGGATAGCCATGCGCCAGAAGCGCTGAGCGCTGAAGAAATCGCTGGCGCGACCGCCGATCTTTCGAGCGCGCCGGAACACGTCCAGGCCGATTTGCCCGAATGGCTCATACCGTCACTCAAGCGCGCTTTTGGCGATGATTTTATTGCCGAAGGTCATGCCATGACTGGCCGTCCGTCGCTCGATATTCGTGCCAACGCGCTGAAGGCGACATCGCAAAAGGTCGCAAAATCGCTGGCGCGTTTTACCCCTGAAGAAACTGCGATTGCGCCATTCGGTCTGACCATGCCGGCCGGTCCACGCGATGCGCGGACGCCCAATGTCACAACCGACGAAGGCTACCTTAAGGGTTGGTTTGAAGTTCAAGATCAGGGCAGCCAGATCGTTTCGGCTTTGGCTGGCGCCAAGGAAGGCGAACAGGTTCTCGATCTTTGCGCTGGGGCAGGGGGCAAGACCCTCGCGCTGGCCGCGACCATGGGCAACACCGGGCAGATCTTCGCCTATGACAGCGACCGCTCGCGTCTGGCGCCGATCTATGACCGCCTCAAGCGCAATGGCGTGCGCAACGCACAGGTTCGCGCTCCGAACCCTGGCGCGCTCGACGAGTTGATCGGCAAGATCGACCGCGTCGTTGTTGATGCGCCCTGCACCGGTACGGGTACTTGGCGCCGTCGCCCGGACACCAAGTGGAAGCTCACTCCAGAGCTGATCGCTTTGCGTCAGTCTGAACAGGCTGCCCTTTTGGAACAAGCTCTGACCTTCCTGAAGGTGGGCGGAACGTTGGTTTATATTACCTGCTCCGTTCTCCCCGAGGAGAACGATGATCAAGTCGTTGATTTCGTTAAGAGCCACGCCAATGTCGAAACCGTCCCGATGGCAACAGCTTGGCGCAAGGCTTTGATCTCGGACTTGCCTGAAGGTTTGGAGACCCCAGCCGGTGGCTTGATGCTAACGCCAGCACGCACCAACACCGACGGTTTCTACATCCACCTGCTGCGCAAAAAGGCATAAACCGCCCTCCGCATTGAACTTTACGACAAACTCGGCGTTCTCCTCCCAAATGGGCCTGGAGAACGCTAATGTCCGCCGCGACAACTGACTACCGCACGCCACAATCCTGGATTGTCCTCGCTGTCTTCATTGTCGCTGTCGTGGGGATCGGTAGCTTTATCGGCACCCAAACCCCTCCCGGTCCTTGGTTCGAGAGCTTGGCTAAGCCCTCGTGGAACCCGCCGGGTGCAGTGTTTGCCCCCGTCTGGACCATACTTTATGTCATGATCGCTATCGCTGGTTGGCGCGTGGTCATGGACAATCCCAAATCCAAAGCCATGATGCTGTGGTATGCCCAGATGGTGCTGAACTTTCTGTGGTCGCCCGTGTGGTTCGGGGCGGAAATGCCGTGGCTCGCCTTCGGCATTATTGTGGTGCTCTGGGTAACAATCGTCGCCTTCATTTTGACCGTGCGCCATCGCGATATGCTCGCGGCGTGGCTGTTTGTGCCCTATCT
Source organism: Devosia sp. MC532 (assembly GCF_016461625.1). Taxonomy (NCBI): domain Bacteria; kingdom Pseudomonadati; phylum Pseudomonadota; class Alphaproteobacteria; order Hyphomicrobiales; family Devosiaceae; genus Devosia; species Devosia sp. MC532. The sequence continues at coordinate 188,778 of NZ_JAEMNZ010000006.1, forward strand.
GGCGTGGGTGAGTTTTGCGACGGTCCTCTGCGGCACAATCGCCGCGATGAACAGCTAAGCCTTGCGAAACTGAGGGAGCGATCTGCTCCCTCGATTTTGTAACGCAAGTCTGCGCATCACTGGTCTTGCGGAATCCCGAAACTGGCTGTAAAGCCCGGCCATGCAGCACCCAGACACCGCCCCCACCGACACCATCCTCATTGTCGACTATGGCTCGCAGGTCACCCAGCTGATCGCGCGTCGTATCCGCGAGACTGGTGTTTACTGCGAAATCCATCCGTTCCAGTCCGCAGACGCCGCTTTTGCGGCGATGAACCCCAAAGGCGTGATCCTTTCGGGCTCCCCAGCGTCGACACTCGATGAGAACGCTCCACACATTCCAGAAGTCATCTTGACTTCTGGCCTGCCAATCTTCGGCATTTGCTACGGTCAGCAGGCCCTCTGCATGGCGCTCGGTGGCAAGGTCGAAGCCGGTCACCACCGTGAATTCGGTCGCGCCGAAGTTGTCGTCTCCAAGCCTAGCGCGCTTTACGAAGGCGTATGGGATGACGGTGCCGCCCACCAAGTTTGGATGAGCCACGGCGACCGCGTCGTTTCCCTGCCAGAAGGCTTTGAAGTCGTTGGGACGTCGCCGAATGCGCCGTTCGCGATGATTGCGAACGAAGAGAAGAAAATCTGGGGCGTTCAGTTCCACCCTGAAGTGGTTCACACTCCAGATGGCGCTAAGCTCTTCCAGAACTTCGTGCATAAGATTTGCGGCCTCCAGTCCAACTGGACCATGCAGGCCTACCGCCAGAAGATGATCGACAAGATCCGCGAACAGGTCGGTTCCGGTCGCGTTATCTGCGGTCTCTCCGGCGGCGTTGATTCCTCCGTTGCCGCTGTTCTGATCCACGAAGCCATTGGCGATCAGCTCACCTGCATCTACGTCGACCACGGTCTGATGCGTATGAACGAAAGCGAACAGGTCGTGACCATGTTCCGCGATCAGTTCAACATTCCGCTGGTTCACGTCGACGTTTCCGACAAGTTCATTGGCGAACTTGAAGGTCAGGTCGATCCTGAAACCAAGCGCAAGATCATTGGCCGTCTCTTCATCGAAACCTTCGAAGAAGAAGCCAAAAAGCTCGGCGGCGCAGAGTTCCTCGCCCAGGGCACGCTTTATCCAGACGTCATCGAATCTGTGTCGTTCACCGGTGGCCCGTCGGTCACCATCAAGTCGCACCACAATGTGGGTGGCTTGCCAGAACGCATGAACATGAAGCTGGTCGAGCCGCTGCGCGAGCTGTTCAAGGACGAAGTCCGCCAGCTTGGTCGCGATCTCGGTATTCCGGATAGCTTCATTGGCCGTCACCCATTCCCGGGTCCAGGCCTTGCGATCCGTTGCCCGGGCGGCATCACCCGCGAAAAGCTCGACATTCTGCGCAAGGCAGATGCGATCTATCTCGACGAAATCCGCAAGTCTGGTCAGTACGACAAGATTTGGCAGGCATTCGCCGTACTGCTGCCGGTTCAGACCGTTGGCGTGATGGGCGATGGTCGCACCTATGAATTCGTTTGTGCTCTGCGCGCCGTGACCTCGGTCGATGGTATGACGGCTGACTTCTATCAGTTCGACATGAATTTCCTCGGCAAGACCGCGACCCGTATCATCAATGAAGTCCGTGGCATCAATCGCGTCGTCTACGACGTGACGTCCAAGCCACCCGGCACCATTGAGTGGGAATGATCTCCCGCACCTGATTTGAAAGTGCCGGTAGAGCGATCTACCGGCACTTTTTGTTTGTTGTCGTTGGTTTGCAACTCCGCCTCCGGTCGACGCGTTATTATGGTGCCAATAAGGCAAAAAGTGTCGGTTGGCGTCAGTGCCGGTTGAAGAGTTCCTTTACTGCAGCAGAGTCTGTGATTTCAGATTTGCAGCCGTTTTTGCGACACTCTTTCGACGGCGGGCGCCGATAGGGGGTTAAGCGAAGTGACGAACCATCTCTCCATTGTGTCATTGCAGGCTGGGCCTCCTCCCAACAAGACCGACACGCAGTCCCGCTTACCAGTCGGTGATTTGGCGTCTACTATTGTCTCTGCCTTGCCTTCGCCGGCTGCTGTGTTGAACCGACAGGGTCTAGTCTTGGCGATCAACGCTCAATGGCAGGACGCCAACACTCAGGCTGAAGCCACAAGCATTGGAAATTCCTGGCTGAACCTTGTCGAGCCGGGGGATCGCTATGTGGCGCTTTCGTGCTTTTCTGAGGCAGCTGCCAATGCCCGCACCTCGATTGAATTGCGCCTGCTCACCCGGTCTGGATCATCCCGCTGGCATGTGGTCACATTGAGCCCACTGACCGCCGACACCCTGCTCTGCTTGGCCACGGACATCGATGCCATTCGCCGCCGTGAGGCTTTGCTCGAGACCAAGGCTTCGATGCAGACACAGATGCTCGACATCTCCGTAGATTGCATCAAGCTCATCACGCCCGATGGCATGGTCTTGCATATGAACAAGTCTGGTTGTCGCGCGCTGGGGGTGCCAGAAGGCTCATCCTTTGGAATGCCCTGGTTGGATCTTTTGCCCGACGATGTCCGCGAGGCCGGTCGAGCGGCCATTGAAGCTGCGCGCAATAGCAACATTGGTCGTTTTGCGGGTCGAAGCGTCATTCCCAGGCAGGCACCGCAGCACTGGGACAATAGTTTGACCCCAGTTTTGGATGCCAATGGGCAAACCACTGCGATCTTGGTGGTCTCGCGTGAGGTCACCGCACAGCACATGGCAAATCAATCTCTCAGGCAGAGTGAAGAGCGGCTGAGCATGGCAGCCAATGTTGGTGGCCTAGGGATTTGGGACTACGACATTCGCGCCGACAAAATGGTTTGCGATGACAATTGGTATCGCATCGTCGGCCGCGACCCCGCGCAGCCGATCTCGTCAGTGGCCGAATTTGGACCGATGATCCATCCCGATGATGTTCAGATCGCCACGGAGGTGCGTCACACCGCTGAAGAGCTGCTCGCCACAGGTGAAGACTACCGGATCGTCTTCCGCGTGGTGCACCCTGACGGTGAAGTCCGCTGGGTGCGCTCGGCAGCGGCGATACAAACGCAAGACGGGCAGGCGGTGCGGGCGACCGGGTTCATGGTTGATGTCACTGAGAGCGTGCTGCGGGAACAGGCCCTGCAGGAGCAAAATCAGCGTTTGCTGATTGAGCGCGAATCTCTGGCGCTATTGAGTTCTCAAGATGCGCTAACGGGCGTTGCCAACCGTCGTGAACTTGATGATCGGCTTGGCAAGCTTTGGGCGGACGCCAAATCGACTGGAATTCCATTGGCGATTGTTATGGTCGATGTCGACCACTTCAAAGAATTCAACGACCATTATGGCCACCTAGCGGGAGACGCTGTACTCAAGCGGGTAGCCGAAGCACTGCTCTCGCTGACCCGGAGCACGGACCTTGTCGCCCGTTACGGGGGCGAAGAGTTTTTGATGGCTCTACCGGGCGTTATTCGGCCTGTCACTGTGCTCAACCGCATCAACGAAGTGGTCCGCGAGTTGGATGTCAATCACATCTCCTCGCACACAGGGCGCCTAACAGTTAGCGCCGGATGCGCCGTTGGAGAGAATGTTGAAGGATATGTCGAACACTTAATCGCGCGGGCCGATGAGGCGCTTTATCAAGCCAAACAGCAGGGCCGCGACAGATATGTGATCAACACCGCGGGGGAAGCCTAGAATAGTCCAACGAGACGCAGCCTATGGATGTTTGCAATCCGGGGACCTCATGCTAAAGCTGCCGGGAAATTTCGAACCAATTCAGGTTGCCAATGTCTCAGGACAATATCTTCCGCGAAATCGATGAAGAACTGCGCACAGACCGTATTCGGTCCATGTGGAAGCGGTATGCTCCTTTTGTCATTGGCGGTGCCGTCGCGATCGTCGCTCTGGTAGCGGTCAACGAAGGCTGGAGCTGGTATACGAAATCACAGTCGGCAGCGGCATCAGAAGAACTCTATTTGGCCTATGATGCGGCCGAAAATGGTGATCTTGAAGCGGCTCGCGCTCAGCTCGAAGCCATCTCGGCTAAGGGCGGCGGCTACGCTGTTTTGGCGCAGTTCCGCGCTGCAGCACTTCTGGGCGAACAGGGCGACTCGACAGCCGCCGTTGCCGCCTATGATGGTGTCGCCAACACCCAGTCCAACCCGCGCCTGCGTGAGCTGGCTCTCTTGTCGGCCGCTCAATTGCTCGTCGACACGGGCACACTGGCTGACGTTGAAGCGCGCATTGCAACGCTGGCAACTGACGACAATCCACTGCGCCGTGTGGCGCGCGAACTGCTGGGCCTGGCTCAGTATAAGGCTGGCGAAGGCGAAGCGGCTCAGGCCAGCTTCGAAGCGGTTCTGAATGATCCGCTCGCTGCTCAGTCTACGCGCAGCCGCATGTCGTTCTATCTTGCACAAATGCTCTCGGAAGGCGTTGTCACTGCTGACGCGCCTGCCGCCGATGAGGCTCCAGCCGCTGACGAAGCGCCTGCGGCTGAAGAAGCCCCGGCAGCTGAATAACATACCCCTTGAAGGGACGCCGCCATGACGGTTACCGTTGCCATTGTCGGCCGCCCAAACGTAGGCAAGTCGACCCTATTCAACCGGCTCGTTGGTCGTAAGATCGCGCTGGTTGACGACACCCCCGGCGTCACGCGTGACCGCCGTGAAGCTGAAGGTCATATTGCCGATCTTACCTTCCGTGTTCTTGACACGGCAGGCTATGAAGACGTTCGTGACGGCAGCCTAGAAGATCGCATGCGCCAGCAGACTGAGCTGGCAATCAATGAAGCCGACGTCATCCTGTTCATGATCGACGCGCGCGCTGGCGTTGTGCCGCTCGACGAACGCTTTGCGCAGGTTCTGCGTAAGGCGGGCAAGCATGTCCACCTCGTGGGCAATAAGGCCGAAGCCAAGGCTTCCGAGCATGGCCTCGTGGAAGCGTTCAAGCTCGGCTTTGGCGAGCCGATCGCGCTTTCGGCAGAACATGGTCTTGGTCTTTCTGAACTCTACTCCATCGTTTCGGCTGCTATTGATAAGGCTGCTGAAAAGAAGGCGCAGGAAGAAGCTGACGCTGCAGCTGGCGAGCAGTCCGATCTCGACTTCCTGCCTGAAGTTGATGTCGATATCACTCCCGACATGCTCGAAGGCGAAGGCGACGACGCAACACTGCGTTGGAACCCGAAGCGCTATTTGAACGTCGCCATCGTTGGCCGCCCGAATGCGGGCAAGTCGACTCTCGTCAACCGCATGGTTGGCGAAGAACGCGTTCTGGTCGGCCCGGAAGCCGGCATCACCCGCGACAGCATTCTCGTTCCATGGGAATGGGAAGGCCGCACGATCAACCTCGTCGATACCGCCGGTATTCGTCGTCGTTCGCGCGTTCAGGAAAAGCTGGAAAAGTTGGCAGTAGGCGACAGCCTGCGCTCGCTGCAATACGCGGAAGTCGTTGTGCTTATGCTCGACGCGACGATCCCGTTTGAAAAGCAGGATTTGGCTCTGGCCGATCTTGTGGAACGTGAAGGCCGCGCCATGGTCATCGCGCTCAACAAGTGGGACCTGATCGAAGACAAGAACAAGACGCTCACTGAGCTGCGTGAAGAATGCGAACGCCTGCTGCCGCAGGTGCGCGGTATTCCGCTCGTGACGCTTTCTGGCCTCACCGGCAAGAATATCGACCGTCTGATGGAAGCGATTTTCGAGGTGGAGCGTTCCTGGAATGCTCACGTTTCGACCTCGCGCCTCAACCGTTGGCTTTCGGGCATGATCGAGAGCCATCCACCTCCGGCAGTTGCTGGTCGTCGTCTCAAGATGCGTTACATGACGCAGGCCAAGACCCGTCCGCCTTCGTACATCATTTTCGCTTCGCGTCCCGAAGTCGTCCCGATGAGCTATCAACGCTATCTTGTGAACGGCCTTCGTGAAGCCTTCGGCATCAAGGGTTCGCCTATCCGTATTTGGCTGCGCGGCGGCAAAAACCCCTACGCGCCAAAAGACTAAGCGTTTCGGTTCGGAGCTAGCTCCAAAAGTAAAGAGGGGGGCGAGGGATTGTAAGGCAAACTTACTCCCTCGTCCCCTATTCACATCTGGACCGTGATCCCTATACTGGCGCGGTCGTAACAGCCCGTCATTGGTCACGGCCTGCCAATTTTGCACTTTGTTGCTTACAGAGATCCTCATCGTCGTCGTTCTGATTCTCGTGAACGGCGCCTTGGCCATGTCAGAACTGGCCGTCGTTTCTTCCCGTCCCGCCCGCCTCAAGGTCATGGCTGACCAAGGCAATAAAGGCGCAGCTACCGCAATGCGTCTCGCGGAAGAGCCTGGGAAGTTCCTTTCATCCGTCCAGATCGGTATTACGCTGGTCGGCATCCTTTCGGGTGCCTTCTCCGGTGCAACACTCGGTGCGCGCTTAACCGTCTGGCTTTACTCCGTTGGCGTTCCGACCAACATCGCCGATGTCGCTGGTGTTGGTGTCGTAGTCGTCCTGATCACCTACGGCTCGCTGATTTTGGGTGAGCTGGTGCCCAAGCAAGTGGCGCTGCGTAATCCCGAACTGGTTGCGTCGCGCGTTGCCCAGCCCATGTATATCTTGGCCAAGGTCGGTACGCCGGTCGTTTGGCTCCTCGATATTTCGGGCAAGCTGGTACTGCGCCTGCTCGGTCAGAGCGGTCAGAGCGAAGAGGTTGTGACGGAAGAAGAAGTCCGTACAATCATCGCTGAAGCTACCACTGCCGGTGTTCTTGAAACCGAAGAGCATTCGATGATTTCGGGCGTTATGCGCCTCGCGGATCGTTCTGCTCGCGGCATCATGACCCCACGTCCTGACGTGGTGACGATCGATATTCGCGACCCTTACGAAGTGAGCTTGCAGACGATTCTGTCGACGAACCACACCAAGGTTCTCGTTGCCGATGGTGATGAAGATTCGATCATGGGTGTGATCTCGCTCTCAGACCTGCTGCCAGCAATGGCGACCGGACAGCAGCCCGATCTGCGCAAGCTCGTGCGCTCTATGCCGGTGGTCATGGAACACGCTGATGCCTTCGACGTCGTCGAAGCCATTCGCAACTCTTCAGCCCAAATGGCGCTCGTTGTCGACGAATATGGTCACTTTGAAGGTATCGTCACCTATGGCGATATTCTCGAAGTCATTACAGGCGTTTACAACGAAGAGCCCGGTGACGAACCCGCTATCGCACAGCGTGATGACGGCTCGTGGCTGGTAGCCGGTTGGATGCCTGTCGATGATCTGTCGGAGCGCTTCAAGCTCAACATCCCCAAGGATGCGCGCTACGAAACGCTCGCCGGTTACATCCTATCCATTCTCAATCACCTGCCAAAGCTGGGTGAGAGTTTTGAGCGGGACGGTTGGCGTTTTGAGGTGATCGACCTTGATGGTCACCGCATCGATAAGGTGCTGGTGACAGCGGTCGCCCCCGCGGCTTGAGACGGTCGAACAGAATAAGAAAAGGGCCCGTACCGGAATGGTGCGGGCCCTTTTGAGTTGCAGTGTCTGCTGCGATTAGATCGCTTCGAATGCCTTGGTTTCGATATTGAAAACCTTGCCGTTTTCCGTGACCGAGGCGCTCAGCAGATCGACAATTGCCGGAGCAATGTCAGACGGTTGGGGCAGGGTGTTTGGATCTTCACCCGGCATAGCCTTGGCGCGCATCGCTGTGCGGACAGCACCCGGATAGAACACATTGGCGCGCACATTGGTGGTGCTGATTTCACCCGAATACGACTTCACCAGCGCCTCAAGTGCAGCCTTGCTGGCTGCATAAAGGCCCCAGAAAGGCTTTGCGGAGCGCGCTGACGAGGAAGAGACGAAAACCGCACGACCAGCGTCGGCCTGGCGCAAAAGCACGTCCAGCGAACGCAGGAGGCGATAATTGGCGGTGACGTTGACCGAGAAGACCTTGTCGAACTCGTCAGGCTTTAAATGCGCTACCGGGCTCAACACGCCCAGAAGGCCAGCATTGGCGACAAGACCGTCCAGCTTGCCCCAACGCTCGTAGATGGCCGCGCCAATGCGATCAATGGCGTCGCCATCGCGCAGGTCGAGCGGAACGAGGGTTGTCGAGCCGCCAATCGCCTGAATGGCGTCGTCTAGCTCTTCAAGGCCGCCCACCGTGCGGGCGATGGCAATAACATGTGCGCCGCGTCGAGCCGCCTCGAGGGCAGTGGCGTAGCCAATGCCGCGCGAGGCCCCGGTGACGACAATGACCTTGCCAGCAAGTTCAGTATTTTCAGACATTAACCAGCCACCTTCAGAAGCGAAGCTTTGTGTGGGTCGTGCTTAGACGTACCATTCATGTCCGTCAAAGCCGTTGGATAATCGCCTGTGAAATAATGGTCGGTGAACTGCGGAGCTTCTGGATTCCGCTTTTCGCCACCAACGGCCTCGTACAGGCCATCGATAGAGATGAACTCCAGCGAATCCGCGCCGATGAATTCACACATCTGCTGCAGTGTTTCGTACTGATTGGCGATCAGCGTTTCCGGGTCCGGAGTGGCAATGCCATAGTAATCGGAGTGATAAATCATCGGGCTGGCGACGCGAAGGTGAACCTCGGTGGCACCCGCATCGCGGATCATCTGCACGATTTTGACCGAAGTGGTGCCGCGCACGATAGAATCGTCCACCAGCACGACGCGCTTGCCAGCAATGACAGCGCGGTTGGCCGAATGCTTGAGCTTGACGCCGAACGCACGGATTTGCTGGGTCGGCTCGATGAAAGTGCGGCCCACGTAGTGGTTGCGGATAATGCCAAGTTCGAAGGGAATGCCGCTCTGCTGGGCGTAGCCGATCGCAGCTGGGGTACCGCCATCGGGGACGGGCACGACAACGTCGGCGACGACGGGCGCTTCCTTGGCCAGGTTAGCGCCCATGTTTTTGCGGGCTGTATAAACACTACGGCCCGAGACCATGGAGTCCGGGCGCGCAAAATAGACATATTCAAAGAGGCAGGGCCGTTCGGGCTGGGTATCGCGCGGCTTGCGGGCATCGATGGTCACAGTGCCATCGGGCTGCAATTCGCAGATGATCACTTCGCCATTTTCAACGTCGCGGACATAGGTCGCGCCGATGATATCGAGGGCGCAGGTCTCAGAGGCAAAGATTGGTTTGCCGTCGAGATCGCCCATGACCAGCGGACGAATGCCGACTGGGTCGCGCGCCGCCATCAGCTTGGTGCGGGTCAGCGCCAACATGGCGTAGCCGCCTTCCATCTGGCGAACAGCATCGATGAAGCGGTCGGTCGAAGAGGTCTGGCGGGAGCGGGCGATGAGGTGGAGAACGACTTCAGTGTCGGAGGTCGACTGGCAGATTGCGCCGGTCGCGATGATCTGGCGACGAAGGGTCAAGCCATTGGTGAAATTGCCATTGTGGGCAACCGCAATGCCACCGGCATCAAGTTCTGCAAAGAGCGGCTGAACATTGCGCAGGGCAACTTCGCCAGTGGTGGAATAGCGGGTGTGGCCGATGGCCATGGGGCCGGGGAGACCGGCGAGAACGGCTGGGTCGGTATAGTGATCACCCACGAGGCCCATGCGCTTTTCCTGATGGAAGCGCTCGCCGTCGAAAGAAACGATACCGGCCGCTTCCTGGCCGCGGTGCTGGAGAGCATGCAAGCCGAGCGCCGTCAGGGTGGCAGCTTCAGGGTGTCCTAAAATGCCAAACACCCCGCACTCTTCATGCAGGGTGTCTCCATCAAGGTCGAAAGCGTCATCTGCGAGATGGGTCACCTTGGGTCTCCTTGCAGTTGGACCGAGCTATTCCATAACAGGAATGGGGCTCGTTTACGCCAGCTGTTGAGCCCCGCCAATAGCCCATTTTGCTATGGCTAGCAAAATGACAGTTTCGTTCGCCCGCCTAAGCGGTTGAGGCGAATGATTCTTAGTTCTGCGGTGTCGCTGGCAATGTGGTGATTGACGGCGAAGCGGCTGGCGCAGGCGCGACAGTGCCATTGCCGACAGCTTCGGGTGGAAGAGCCACAGGCGCTTCCGTATCGTCGGTCAGATTGCCGCCGCCGCCACGCAGAATGTCGGTGACCTGAGCTTCAAGCCCATCTGGCAGCATAGAAATCAGGGTGGTGCCCATGTTCTGCAGATGTGGGCGAGTCTGCGCTTTGTCAGCCCATTCCGGCAGGTTGGTTCCCAAGAGCCACACGCCGAAGATGGTGATGACAATCGAAATCAGAATGCCGCGCAACACGCCAAAGACGAAGCCAAGCGTACGGTCGATCGGCCCAATGCGGCTATCGATGACAAAGTCAGCAATGCGCATAGTCAAAAGGTGGAGCACAATCAACGAGATGATGAAGCTCAGCACAACAGTGGCAATGTCCGCGACGACCGGCTCCGCAATGTAGCCGCGCGCGATTTCAGGGTGGTACTGCCACATGTAGACGGCGATAGCGGCAGAGCCAGCCCATGTCGCCAGCGAGAGAACCTCGCGTGTAAGGCCTCGTGCGGTCGCTAAAATAGCGGAAATGAGCACCAGTACACCAACACCAACGTCAAATGCAGTTAGCATATGTTCTCGCCTACTTGTCCGAGCCGACAGTCAATTGAGGCAGCTTTAACGGAGTTAGCGGAGCCTGCCAAGGCTGTGTAAAAGCCAGCAAGCAAAAGTCCACGGAAACCGTTTGTTTACCATCCTTCTGCCTCGGGCTCGGGAATAGCACGCTGCCCCTTGGCTGCAATGGCACTCACCATGTCGGCCAATTGCGCATATTCAGTGACCATGAGGTTTTTGCTCTTATCGGCCTTGCCTAATTTGCCTGTCGCAACGGAGCCAAACCCCAGCTTTTCTGCCTCTCTCAGGCGTAGCCCAGCATGGGAAACCGGGCGAACGCCGCCCGCCAAGGAGATCTCGCCGAAGTAGGCAGCGTCTTGCGGAAGGGGAGAATTGGTGAGCGAGGAGATCAGTGCTGCGGCAACAGCAAGGTCAGCAGCGGGCTCGTTGATTTTGAGGCCGCCGGCGACGTTAAGGTAGATGTCATTGGCGCCGATACGGACGCCGCAGCGGGTTTCGAGAACCGCTAACACCATGGAAAGACGTTGCGAATCCCAGCCAACGACAGCGCGGCGAGGGGTGCCGAGGGGGGAGGGCGCGACGAGCGCTTGGATTTCGATGAGCAGGGGGCGGGTGCCCTCCATCCCTGCAAAGACGGCTGAACCGGCGGAGTTTTTATCGCGCTGATCAAGGAAAAGTGCTGATGGATTAGCGACTTGCTCGAGACCGCCCTGGGTCATCGTGAAGACGCCGATCTCATCGGTGGCGCCGTAACGGTTTTTCACGCCACGCAAAATGCGGAAGGTGTGGCTGGCGTCGCCTTCAAAATAAAGAACAGCGTCAACCATGTGCTCGACCACGCGTGGCCCGGCGATGGAGCCGTCCTTGGTGACGTGGCCAACCAGAACGACAGCCGCGCCCGTTTTCTTGGCGACACGGGTGAGAGCCTGAGCCGAAGTGCGGACCTGCGTGACGGTGCCGGGAGCGGAATCAACCCGGTCGGTCCACAGGGTCTGGATCGAATCGATGATCACGAGATCGGCTGGCGGGCCCTCTTCGAGAGTGGCAAGAATGATTTCGACATTGGTTTCCGCCGCCAGCAGAACACCCGTGTCCGCAAGGCCAAGTCTTTGAGCGCGCAAGCGAACTTGCGCGACCGCTTCTTCACCCGAAACGTAGATGACGCGTTTCCCCTGGCGGGCGAGGGCGGCAGCGGACTGGAGGAGCAGGGTCGATTTGCCGATCCCTGGATCGCCGCCAACGAGCAGGGCTGAGCCTTTAACAAAGCCGCCGCCGGTCACTCGATCGAGTTCGGCAATGCCGCTGACGACACGGGCTGCGCCTTCGGTTTCACCGGCGAGAGACACCAGCGTTGTGGCGCGGCCACCGGCCTTGGCGGATTTGGGGCCTGCACCGACGCCAGAATCGACAACCTCCTCGACAATGGTGTTCCACTCACCACACGCGTCGCACCGCCCCTGCCAACGGCTCGAAACCGCGCCACATGCCTGACACAAGAACGAAGATTTCAGTTTAGCCAAGGTGGTTACTTTCCTCTGGGGCGCGGCTGGGCGGATAGGTGGCTTCTGGCTGGCATTCACTGGCTTCTCGATGGGCACGCCATTGGCCTTTTGGGGCCTGAGTGCCAACAAAGAAGGGAGCGCCAAAACAGCAAAACCACCTGCTATTGGGCCGGAGCCTAACAGCAAGTGGTTTCAAAAAACAAGAACAAAGGCGGAACTTTGTGATCAGCCCTGTGGGTGGGGCTGAGACGGCTGGCTTGGTGGCAGCGCGCCATCACCAATGTAGATGCGATTATAACGCCCTTTTAGGGCGGTGAGGATTTCATAGCCGATGGTGCCTGCAGCGTCGGCCTGATCGTCGATTGGAACATTGGCGCCGAGCACTTCAACGCCTTCGCCCGGCGTGGGGAGATCAGAGCCAAGTTCGGTGATGTCGACGATGGTCAGGTCCATCGAGATTTTGCCCACTATCGGGCAGAGGCGACCGCGCACGAAGACCTTGCCGCCCGGACGCTGATTGGTGCCAGAGAGAGAGCGGAACAGACCATCGGCATAGCCGTGACCGATGACGGCGAGGCGCGACGGGCGATTGAGCGTATAGGACGCGCCGTAGCCTACGGTTTCACCCGTGCGACCTTCAATGACCGACAGAATCGGAACATGGAGCGTCACGACATTGGCCATTGGGTTCTTGCGACCCGCAACGGCTCGGCCGCCGTAAAGAGAGATGCCGGGGCGAACCATTTGGAAATGGTAGTCGCGGCCGCTCATCAGCCCGGCCGAATTGGCCAGCGAAGCCGGAATGCCGGGGAATTGCTGCATAACCGAGCCAAAGAGCGCCAGTTGGGTGCGGTTCTTCTCGTGGTTCGGCTGATCGGCACAAGCCAAATGGCTCATGATCATCTGCGGGGCAAAGCCGAGCTTTTCGATCTTTTCGCGCACGGCGCTGGCTTCGCTGAGCCGGAACCCCAAGCGATTAATGCCGGTGTCGAAATGGAAGGCGGCCGGATAGGCCTCATTGCGTTCGACGCATTTGGCGAGCCATTCCTCGAGCATTGGCATAGAGCCAAGGACGGGCATGAGGTTCTGGCGAATGTAAAGGTTCGCCGCCCCCGGATAGAGCCCGTACAGCACAAAGATATGCGCTTCTGGAACGGCGGCGCGAACTGCCAATCCCTCATCGGGCGTGGCCACGAAGAAGAAGCGCGCGCCAGAGGCGTAAAGCGCCTTACTCGCAGCTTCCGTCCCGGTGCCATAGGCATCGGCTTTGACGACTGCAGCCGTCAATGCACCCGCGCTCACCTTGTCGAGCGCGCGCCAATTACGGGCAAGAGCGCCCAGATCAATGCTCAGTTGGCCGCCAAGGCCGGAGGTCAGAGTCATACCTATTCCATGCGTTCGGGCAGATAGTCTGCCCGAGCAAGATTACCAAAGCGGGTAAATTGCGCTTCGAAGCTGAGCTGAACAGTACCGGTGGGGCCGTGACGCTGCTTGGCGACGATAACTTCCGCCTTGCCGTGCACTTGCTCCATTTCCGCCTGCCAAGTCAGGTGTTCGGGCGTCCCCTCTTTGGGCTCCTTGTTCTTGAGATAGTATTCTTCGCGGTACACGAACATTACAACGTCCGCGTCCTGCTCGATAGAACCCGATTCGCGAAGGTCGGAAAGCTGCGGATGTTTGTCATCGCGCGTTTCAACCTGACGCGAGAGCTGGGACAGGGCGATCACTGGGCACTCCAGCTCCTTCGCCATGGCCTTGAGCGTCGTGGTGATTTCGGTCAGTTCCTGCACGCGGTTCTGCTGGGAGGCTTTTGACGAGCCCGAGAGCAGCTGCAAGTAGTCGACGATCAGGAGGTCGAGCCCCTTTTGGCGCTTCAAACGACGGGCGCGCGCGGCGAGCTGGGCGACCGAGATACCGCCGGTATCGTCGATGTAGAGCGGCACCTTGCTCATCATGTTTGACACGTCGACCAGCTTGGCGAATTGCTCGTCGTGAATACGACCGCGGCGGATGTCGGAGGAAGAGACTTCCGCCTGCTCGGCCAGAATACGCGTTGCGAGCTGTTCGCTACTCATTTCGAGCGAGAAGAAGCCAACGACGCCGCCAGCGACGGTTTTCATATTGCCGTCTGGCTGCACTTCGGCACGATAGGCGCTGGCGACGTTATAAGCGATATTGGTTACCAGCGAGGTTTTACCCATCGCCGGACGTCCTGCCAGAACGATCAAGTCAGAGCGCTGGAGGCCACCCATTTGTTTGTCGAGGTCGTGCAGAGCAGTCGCCACACCCGATAGACCACCGTCACGGGCAAAGGCTTCGCCCGCCATCTGGATCGAGGCGCTCAGCGCTGCGCCAAAGGCCTGGAAACCACCCTCTGCACGCCCCTTTTCAGCGAGCTGGAAGAGTTCGCCTTCGACCTTTTCGATCTGCTTGGTTGGCGTGGTTTCAATGTCCGCATCATAGGCGGTCTGCACCATTTCTTCGCCAACCTGGATGAGGCTGCGGCGAATGGCGAGGTCATAGATGGCCTGACCGTAATCGAGCGCGTTCAAAACCGTCGTCGCTTCTGCCGCCAAACGCGACAGATATTGCATCATGGTGACGTCGGGGAGCAGCTGATCTGGCAGGTGGGTTTTGAGCGTTGCCGGCTCCGCAGCTTTACCAGCGCGGATGATTTTACCAGCGAGTTCATAGATCTCGCGGTGAATGGGCTCGTAAAAATGCTCGGACTGTAGAAAATCGGAAACGCGGTAAAACGCGTCATTATTGATCAGGATTGCGCCCAGCAGCGCCTGCTCAACATCGACGTTATGCGGTGCGACGCGGAACGATTTTTCTTCTGCTGTGGGATGTAGACGGGCGATCTCAGCCAAAGCGCACTCCTGATGTTCACCGTATCAATGTCAGGCGAGTTTGCAGTGAGTCTGGCTTACGTCCCTAGGGTTAACGTCTCTGACCATGCTCTCGAATAACCCAATGTGAAGACTGGGAACAGTGGGGATAACTTAGGTACGAATTTAGCTAAGTCTATGGCCGAACGTGTCAACGGACAAAAGAAAAAGCCGAGCCAAAAGGCCCGGCTTTTCCAAAGGGGTCGTCGCGTACCGAAGATTAGTCTTCGAAACGGTCGTCCTGTTCTGCGTCCTTCTGGCCAGCAGCGAAATCGCCGTTGTCTTCCAGATCGAACGAGTGAACGGTGACGTCTTCGCCAGCTGCCTGACGCTCAGCTTCGTCAGCCGAACGAGCGATGTTGACGGTGATCTTAACAGCAACGTCCGAGTGCAGGTTCAGCGGAACGGTGTGAACGCCAACGGTCTTGAGAGCGTCTGGCAGATCAACCTGGTTGCGCTGGATAACAAAGCCGTCAGCTGCGAGAGCTTCGACGATGTCACGCGATGCAACCGAACCGTACAGCAGGCCGGTTTCGCCAGCCTGGCGAACCATAACGATGCTGTGGCCGTTGAGGCCTTCAGCAATGCCAGCAGCTGCGGTGCGGCGTTCTTCGTTGCGCTGTTCGATGTGAGCACGCTCAGCTTCGAACTTCTTGCGGTTTGCTTCGGTTGCGCGCAGTGCCTTGCCCTGTGGGAGCAGGAAGTTACGTGCAAAGCCGTCCTTTACGGTGACTTCGTCGCCGATGGTGCCGGTGCGGCCGATGCGTTCGAGCAGAATGACCTTCATGTCATTTATCCTTTTGGCTGTCCCGTTTCCGAGAAACGGTTAGGAGCCGCGGACCATCCGCGACCCCAACAATGAGTTTTCGAAAGACGGTTAGGTCTTACGATACGACGTATGGCATCAGGCCGATGAAGCGCGCGCGCTTGATGGCACGAGCCAGTTCACGCTGCTTCTTCGCCGAAACGGCGGTGATGCGCGAAGGAACGATCTTGCCGCGTTCCGAAACGTAACGGGACAGCAGACGAACGTCCTTGAAGTCGATCTTTGGCGCGCCTTCACCCGAGAATGGGCAGGTCTTACGACGGCGCTGGAACGGACGGCGAGCCTGGGAAGTGGTCAGGTCTTTAATAGACATTGTTCTCGTTCCTTATATCTTAGAAGCGGCGTGGGCGACGTTCGCCCGAGAAGCCACCACGATCACCGCCACGGGCGTTGTCGCGGTCATCACGATCGCGCTTCTGCATCATTGCCGATGGGCCTTCTTCAAGCTCTTCAACAGCGATGGTCATGAAGCGCAGGATGTCTTCATTGATGCGCATCTGGCGTTCCATTTCAGCAACGGCAGCCGGAGTGGCGTCGATGTTGAGCAGGGTGTAGTGAGCCTTGCGGTTCTTCTTGATACGGTACGCGAGACCCTTGAGGCCCCAGTATTCGTTCTTGGTGACCTTGCCACCGTTCTGGCCGAGGATTTCGGTCAGCGCAGCGGTCAGTTCTTCAACCTGCTGCTGAGAAACGTCCTGGCGAGCCAGGTAAATGTGTTCGTAAAGGGCCATGGATGCGCCTTCCTTTGGATTTGAACCAAGCATTCTTCTGGCGCGGAGCCCCTTCGAAGCCGGAAAGGCATCAAAGCAGTCTTGCAAAGAGCGGGAACACGGGAGGCCGGACTTTTTGACGGTCCTATCTTGTCCTTATGGGCAAGAGCCCAAACGGCAAAACCCTCCGTTCAGCCCCCGGCCAAACGAATTGCTGGGTGGGCTATAGGAGGTTCATGGGGGAAGATCAAGCAGAAACGCTGTGGTTTTGGTCTGTGGCGACAGCTTTGTGAAGGGCAGCCGGAGCCTTGTCTGGCCACCCATGCTGCCGCTGTATTAGCGGTTTTGACGCCGGTCGGGGACAGGCGAATTGACCATCTGCTGGGTTTCGTCGGTGAAGGCGATAACGCGGTCACGCCCAGTGCGCTTGGCGAGATAGAGGGCGTTATCGGCACGACGCAGCATTTCAACGCTGTCAGCGCCAGGGCCGAATTCGGCGACGCCAAAGCTCATGGTGAAGGGCACGGGTTTCTCGACCGCGTCAAACACCTCTACGCCCAACAGACGTTTGCGAATGCTCTCAGCATGGCGCACGGCATTTTCCAAAGTGCCGTTGATAACGATGGCAAATTCTTCGCCCCCGATTCGTCCTGCGCCTTCGTTGCGGCCCAGGCCCTCGCGCAGCTCGAAGCCGACGTTGCGCAACACGTCATCACCGACATTGTGGCCGAAGGTGTCGTTGATGGTTTTGAAGTGGTCGATATCGCCCATGATCAGGCAGAACGGGGTGGCGCGATAAACGGCATTATTGAGGACTTCGATCGTGCCGCCACGATTGAGGAGGCCTGTGAGCGAATCTTGGTTGGCAAGCTGCTCTAGATTGTGGTGGGCGGTGCGCCAGCCGGAATTGATGATGGTGATGGCCAGAGTGCCAATCGCGATCATGGCTATAGATAGACGGAAGGAGGTCAGTGCGTCCGCATCGGTGAGGTCATAGCCAAGATCGATACCGCCGAGGGGAGCTGCGATCAGCATAAAGGTAATAATGATCGCGCTGATTGCGGCGGCGGCAAAAGCGCGGAACACGATAGCGCACCAGATTAGGCCCGGAATGACGTAATTGGGCGAGCCGGGCCCGCCAATGAGCACCATGAAGCCAACGAGCAGGAACGCGCAGGCGAGCGCTGCATATTGATTATTGCGTTGGTTCGCATTGGCCGAAAAGAAGCGGAGGCGGCGCGTCGTGCCAATGTTGGCGGCCAGCAGTACGGGCAGATAGATAGCGTAATTGACCAACTCGGCCGCGAGCCACACCATAAAGGAGTGGGAGGCATCCATATTAAAGTGCGTCGGGCCAATGATTGCCCCCGCCATCGCTGTGGCGACGGAGGCGCAGGTCATAATGAAGATAATGATGATGGCGTCGTCGGGGCGGGCGAGGGTCAGCGTTTCGCGTGTCAGGACACGCGCAAGGGCTGCGCCGACGAGAACGCCCACCATATTCGCCCCATTTAAGATGAGGGCGAGATTGACCGGCGCGCCGGTTGTTAGATCTGCAATCACATAGGCCGCTGCGGCGACAATCCACGTTAGCGCCGTGACGGATTGCGCGCGCAGGAGCACAAAAGACAGCAGGATCGCGTTCGCTGGCCATATGCTGGCCAAGGAAAAAATCATTCGAGACTGAATGCCGACGTAGCACGCCAGCAAAATAACTATGCCCAAGAATAGGTTATCGAGGACCCAAGGCCTGACGAGAGGGACGGCACTCAATCTTTTCGATGACCACTGCATGACTTATGGTGCTCTTAAATTTTGTCGTTGTGGAACAGTTCCAAGTGGTTCTGTGGGCTTTGGGGATACGCGCGACGCCTTGACTCCGTCGCATGTAGGTTGCAAAGCCGGTTTTACCGGCGACTTACCTTATCGCCACCTTCCAACGAATTCGTTACCGGGGAATTCCTAATGTCGAGCACAGCATTCACCTTTCCAGGTCAGGGCAGCCAAGCCGTTGGCATGGGCAAGGACCTCGCTGACGCGTTCCCTGAGGCACGCGCAGTCTTTGAAGAAGTCGATAGCGCGCTGAACGAGAATTTCACCGCCATCATGTTTGAAGGCCCGGAAGACGTATTGCGTCTGACCGAAAACGCCCAGCCTGCACTGATGGCTGTGTCGATGGCCGTTGTCCGCGTGCTGGAAGCCAAGGGAGTCAAGCTCGCCGATCACGCCGCGTTCGTTGCTGGCCATTCGCTGGGCGAATATTCGGCGCTTTGCGCTGCGGGCACCTTCTCCATCGGTGACGCGGCGCGTCTGCTGCGCACCCGTGGTCAGGCGATGCAGAAGGCCGTTCCGGTCGGGCATGGCGCTATGGCCGCTTTGCTGGGCCTTGATCTCGACACCGCACGCGCTGTGGCTGAAGAAGCCGCGCAGGGCGACGTCTGTCAGGTCGCAAACGACAATGCGCCGGGGCAGGTGGTTGTCTCTGGCACCACGGCGGCCATTGAACGCGCGCTGGAACTGGCCAAGGCCAAGGGCGCAAAGCGCGCCCTGTTGCTCCCTGTGAGCGCACCTTTCCACTGCGCGCTGATGCAGCCTGCGGCGGAAGCCATGCAGGCGGCGCTTGCCGATGTGTCGATGCACAATCCAGTTGTCCCCGTGATTTCCAACGTCCTCGCGGCGCCGATCACCGATGCGATTGAGATTCGTCAGCGCCTCGTTGAGCAGGTCACTGGCGTTGTTCGCTGGACCGAGAGCGTCACCTGGCTGGCCAACGAAGGCGGCGTGACCAAGCTGGTGGAAGCCGGTGCGGGCAAGGTTCTTACGGGGCTGGCCAAGCGCATCGCTACGGAGCTGGCAGCACAGGCTATCAACACTCCAGCCGATATCGACGCATTCGTCGCCTCGCTGAACGCATAATTTGGGCTTAAAAGCCCCATCTGAGATACATCCCCGAAAGAGGACACCCATGTTTGATCTTACCGGTAAGCGCGCGCTCGTAACGGGTGCCAGCGGCGGCATTGGGCGTGAAATCGCCAAGGCCCTCGCTGCTGCAGGCGCAACTGTTGCCCTCTCTGGGACCCGCGTTGCAGCTCTGGAAGAAACCGCCAATGCAATCGGCAAGGACTGCCCGATTCTTCCAGCGAATCTGTCCAAGCTCGAAGAGGTCGATGCGCTCGTTCCAGCGGCTGAAGCCGCTATGGGCGGCGTCGACATCCTCGTGAACAACGCTGGTCTGACCCGCGACAATCTCTTTATGCGCATGAAAGATGCGGAATGGGATGAAGTGATTGCAGTGAATTTAACTGCGGCATTCCATCTCAACCGCGCCGTCCTGCGCGGCATGATGAAGGCCCGTTGGGGTCGCATCATCGGTATTTCTTCGGTCGTCGGTGTCACCGGTAATGCGGGTCAGGGCAATTACGCAGCCTCTAAGGCTGGCCTGATCGGCATGAACAAGGCACTCGCCTACGAAGTTGCAAGCCGAAATATCACTGTAAACTCAATCGCTCCCGGCTTTATTGCATCGGCAATGACGGATGAATTGAACGAAAAGCAGCGTGAATCCATTCTCGCTTCTGTTCCAGCTGGTCGCCTCGGCACCGGTCAGGAAATTGCAGCATGTGCCGTCTTTTTGGCGAGCGATGCTGCAGCCTATATCACCGGTCACACACTGAACGTGAACGGCGGTATGGCGATGATCTAAGGCTTCTAGCCTTGGATAGAGGTGTATTCGCGGCTGGCCTTGCCTGGGGAAACGTGTTACCCCGCGCCGCGTTTACCCATGCCGTCGGCTTGCGGGCGCACAATATGCCGCCTACATTGCCGCCGAGCTAGTCAACAGCATGCTTGATGTATTGGCTTGCCGCCAATAAGAAGCGAATACGAAACGTCGATTTCAAAAAGGAAGTCAAACATGAGCGATGTCGCTGATCGGGTCCGCAAGATCGTTGTAGAACACCTCAATGTGGATGCGGAAAAGGTCGTAGAAAAGGCCAGCTTCATTGACGATCTGGGTGCAGACTCGCTCGATCAGGTTGAGCTGGTTATGGCTTTTGAAGAAGAATTCTCGGTCGAGATCCCGGACGACGCAGCTGAGTCGATCCAGACCTTCGGCGATGCCGTTGCGTTCTTGACCAAGGCTACCAGCTAATATTGGCTGGCCACACCATGGAACTACGTCGAGTCGTCGTAACCGGACTGGGTCTAGTCACGCCTCTTGGCTGTGGTGTTGAGGCTACATGGTCCAACATCCTGGCTGGGAAGAGTGGCGCCAAGCGTATCGACGGCTTCCAAGTCGACGATATCGCCTGCCAGATCGCCCACCTAGTTCCTCGCGGGGCATATGCCGATGGCATGTACAACCCCGACGAGTGGATGGAGGTCAAAGAGCAGCGCAAGGTCGACGAGTTTATCGTCTACGCCATGGCTGCGGCCACTCAGGCTATCCAGGATGCGGGCGTTGAGCCCAAAACCCAAGAAGAGCAGGAACGCACTGGCGTTCTGATCGGATCGGGTATCGGCGGTATCGGCGGCATCTATGATGCCTCCGTTACGCTGCACGAGAAGGGCCCACGTCGGATTAGCCCCTTCTTCATCCCAGGTCGTCTGATTAACTTGGCCTCTGGCCATGTTTCGATCCGTTTCGGTCTCAAGGGGCCGAACCATTCCGTCGTAACCGCTTGCTCCACCGGTGCGCACGCCATTGGCGATGCGGCCCGTCTGATTTCGTTCGGCGATGCAGACGTTATGGTTGCGGGTGGTACGGAAGCTTGCGTCAATCGTTTGTCGCTGGCCGGCTTTGCGGCTGCCCGCGCACTTTCGACTGGCTTCAACGACAACCCAACCGCAGCGTCGCGTCCTTATGACAAGGATCGTGATGGCTTCGTGATGGGCGAGGGCGCTGGCATTGTCGTGCTCGAAGAATACGAGCGCGCTAAGGCTCGCGGCGCCAAGATTTATGGCGAAGTGATCGGTTATGGCCTTTCCGGCGATGCTTATCACATCACTGCACCAGCACCGGAAGGTGAAGGTGGGTTCCGCGCAATGAGTGCTGCAGTCAAGCGCGCAGGCATCTCTGCCTCCGAGATTGACTACATCAACGCTCATGGCACGTCGACGCCACTCGGCGACGAACTGGAACTGAGCGCAGTGACGCGTGTTCTTGGCGATGCTGCGAACAAAGCAGTTATGAGCTCGACCAAGTCGGCTATCGGTCACCTTCTGGGTGCTGCTGGTTCGGTTGAAGCGATTTTCTGTCTGCTCGCCATGCGCGATGGAATCGTGCCGCCGACCCTCAATCTCGACAATCCTTCCGTCGAGACCGCCATCAATCTTGTTCCCCACAAGGCGATCAAGAAAGAGATCAACGTGGCGCTTTCCAACAGCTTCGGCTTCGGTGGCACCAACGCTACTCTGGTGATGCGCAAGGTCTAAGCGCTTTTTTCCAATATTTTGCGAGGGGCTCTGCGCTTTCCAGCGCGGAGCCCCTTGTCTTTAATCGGTCTTCGCCACAGTTTGGCACTAGAAGACTGACAAAAGGCCACCTCAAGGCCCGGAGAGAGTTGATAGATGAACGAGCACAGAAAACGCCGCCGCAAACGCTCAGGTAACGGGCTGATTGACGTTCTCAATGGCCTTCTTACACTGCTCGTAATCGGGCTGGTTGTTGTGGGCGGTGCAGGTTTTTATATCGCTTCCCAGTATTATGGTGATGGCCCAACGCAGGAAGACCGCGTGTTTCGCGTTGAGTCCGGCAATACGCTGAGCACCACTGCGAACCGTCTGGAAGAGCAGGGGTTCATTTCCAATTCGCTGATCTTCACCCAGTTTGGGTCGCGCGTTGAGCAAAGTGCTGTGGTGAAGGCTGGTGATTTCAACATCCCTGCTGGCTCCAGCATGTCCAAGATTTTGCAAGAGCTGACGCTGGGCGACCCCATGCGCTATGCTGTGACCATTCCTGAAGGTTGGACGGTCTGGCAGGCCGTGCAGCGCATCAATGCCGATGATCGCCTGACCGGTGACATTAGCCAGCTGCCGCCAGAGGGTTCGATCCTGCCGGGCAGCTATGACTATGTGCCGGGCGACTCGCGCCAGACTGTCCTCGAAAAAATGCAGGCGGCGATGACGCAGGCTTTGGCCGAAGTCTGGGACAGCCGTCAGCCCGATCTGCCACTGAACTCGCCAGCGGAGATGCTGACACTCGCCTCGATCGTCGAGCGTGAAACCGGCGTTGCCTCGGAGCGTCCGCAGATCGCTGCAGTGTTCGTCAATCGTCTGCGGACCGGGATGCGTCTGCAGTCTGACCCGACGATCATCTATGGCATTACGCTGGGGCAATCGACGCTCGACCGCGGCATTCGCCGCTCGGAAATCGAAGCCAAGACGGTCTACAATACCTATCAGATCGACGGTCTGCCGCCGACGCCAATTGCCAACCCTGGCATTGAAGCGCTCCGCGCTGTCGCCAACCCTGATAGCCACGAGTACCTCTACTTCGTGGCCAAGGGTGCGACCCCGCGCGAAGGTCACGTCTTTGCCGAGACCTATGACGAGCATCGTCAGAACGTCGCCCGCTACCGTGAAATTGAGCGTGAAGCGGCAGCTCAGGCCGAGGCCGAGGCCGAGGCTGCACGGCAGGCGCTAGAGGCTGAAGAAGCCGAAGGCGCGCCACAATAAGGTGAGATTGAGGGCAGGGCAGTGCGTAAAGCCTGCCTTGCCCTTGACCAATTTGGGGGGATGTCGCAACAAACGCGACAAGAGTTTTACGATAAGAGAACCGACAATGGACTTTCAGCGCCGCGGCGTCATGCTGGTGATTGCATCTCCCTCAGGAGCAGGCAAATCCTCGATTTCGCGAGCCCTGTTTGGTGATGATCCAAACATTCGTCTGTCTGTCTCGGTGACGACGCGTGAGCGCCGGAGCGATGAAATCGACGGCAAGCACTATCACTTCATCGACGTCGAGACGTTCAAGAAGATGCAGGCTGCGGGCGATCTGCTCGAGTCTGCTGAAGTGCATGGTAATTTCTACGGCACGCCGCGTTCCAAGGTCGAAGAGCAGTTGGTCGCGGGCCACGATATTCTCTTTGATATCGACTACCAGGGCACGCTGCAGCTCTATGAAAACGCGCGCGCCGATATGGTGACCGTGTTCATTCTGCCGCCGTCGATTAAGGAGCTGCGCTCCCGTCTTGAGCGTCGCGCGCAGGACAGTGTCGGCACGATCGAGAAGCGCCTCAAGAACGCAAAGATCGAGATGGACCACTTTGCTGAGTACGACTACGTGATCGTCAATGAGGATTTGGAACAATCCGTGGCGCGCGTCCGGGCCATTTTGGCCTCAGCACGTCTCGCGAGCCGTCGTCAGGTAAACCTTCAAGGTTTTGTCCGCGAGCTGCAGGGCCAAATCGAAGGCTGATTTTTGGTCTGATTGGTTGGTAAAGCCTCGGCGTGAGCCGGGGCTTTTTTGTTGGCTTTTACCCACCCCACTAAAGACTTGGGACGGCGCTTAACCCTGGCGCAGGCCGGGGAGGGCGCGGGCCATGGCGAGGAAGCTTTCGACCGGAAGCACTTCGGCGCGTTCGTCGCCCTTCAAATCAGCCGCCGCGAGGAGCGCCTCAACCGGCACGCCAAGCGATTTGAGCGACTGGCGGATCATCTTTCGGCGCTGGCCAAAGGCGGCTTTGGTAATCTGCTCGACATGCTTGACCGCAAGACCTTCTTCCACGGGCTTGGGCACCAGATGGACGACAGCCGAGGTGACGGCCGGGGCCGGGACAAAAGCCTGCCGCGGCACATTGAAGGCAATGCGCGTGTGGCAGCGCCAATTGGCGAGAACGGCCAAGCGGCCATAGTGATTGTCGCCCGGCTGGGCGCAAATGCGTTCGGCCACTTCGCGCTGGAACATCAGCGTCAAGCTGTCAAAGAACGGTGGCCAAGGATCGGTGGTCAGCCAACCAATAAGCAGAGGCGTGCCGATATTGTAAGGCAGGTTGGCGATGAGGCGCGTTGGGCCAGTGGTCGAAGCGAGGGAGCGATAGTCCATCTCCATCGCGTCGCCGCTGATGACGGTGAGGCGGCCATTGTAGTGATCGGAGACTTCGGCAAGGGCGGGCAGAGCGCGGGCATCGCGTTCGATGGCGATGACTTCGTGAGCGCCTTCTGCCAGCAAAGCGCGCGTCAGACCACCGGGGCCGGGGCCAACTTCAATAACGCGAACCCCTTCGAGCGAACCCGCAACGCGGGCAATGCGGGCCGTGAGATTGAGATCGAATAGAAAATTCTGACCCAGCTCTTTTTTGGCGCGCAGATCGTGGGCGGCGATGACGTCGCGCAGCGGCGGGAGATTGTCGATTTGGCTCATGACTTATTGGCCGTCATTTGGTGCGCCATGGCAATGGCCGCAGCGAAACTGGAAGGGGAAGCTTTGCCGGTGCCGGCAAGAGCATAAGCGGTGCCGTGGTCGGGCGAGGTGCGCACGATGGGCAAGCCCAAGGTGACATTGACCCCAGCGTCGAAGGCCACGGTTTTGATCGGGATCAGGGCCTGATCATGATACATCGCCAACACCGCATCATACTGACGCCAGTGGGGCGGGAAAAACAGCGTATCGCCGGGCAGCGGGCCGATGGCGTTTATGCCTTCCGCGCGCGCGGCCTCAAGAGCGGGCACGATGATTTCTACGTCCTCGCGGCCGATGGTGCCGTTTTCCCCCGCGTGCGGGTTTAGCCCAGCCACAGCGATCTTTGGCGCAGCGATGCCGTAGCGCGCGGTGAGATCGCGCGCCATGACGCGCAGGGTCTCGACGATGAGATCGTGGGTGATGAGCCCCGGCACGTCCTTGATGGGGACGTGGATCGTCAGCGGAACGGTACGCAGGTCTTCATGCGCCAGCATCATCACCGGGAGAGGCACAATGCCGTTTTCGGCGCAGAGTTCTGCAAGATATTCGGTGTGGCCAGGATGCGCGAAGCCGACCTCATAGAGTGCAGCTTTGTTGATCGGGGCGGTTACCACGGCGCTGGTGCGCCCGGCGCGTGTATCGGCCACAGCGCGGGCGATAGCCTCAATCACCACTTGGCCGGTTCCCGCAACGGACTGACCCGGCGTGTCGGGCACGTCACCGGGTAGCGAGAGCACGGGCAGGGCGTTCGGAAACTGTGAAGTTGCCGTCTCTGGCGTCGCCTCAACGATAGATAGGGAAAGACCAAGGCGCTGGGCGCGTTGGCGAAGAAATTCGGCGTGGCCATAAACGAGAAAAGCGGGCAGGGCCCGCGCATCACGCTCAGCGTAGAGTTGGAGGATGAGGTCCGGGCCGATGCCGGCCGGTTCGCCCATGGTCACCGCCAATGGAGCAGTCATTCTGGCTCTCATAAATCATGCGGCCGCAAAACTGCGGCCGCTGGGATTGGTCCAATCAGCTGCGCTGAAGATCAGTTGTAGATGACCTTAGCGTTGGTGCGCAGCGTTTCCATATAGTCCTTGGCTGCCTGCTCGTATTGGCTCTGGCCAACTTCGTCACGCAGACCGCCCTTCACAAAGGTCAGATCCTGCGCCTGAACCTTTTCGCACACGGCGAGCATGGAGAGGCCGTTTTCGACAGCGCGAGGCTTGGTGACGCCGCCGACATTGAGAGCTGCGAGCTCCTTAGCGAGGGCATCTGGGAACTGGGTGGCGTGACGACGACCAACGTCAATCACAGCAACGTCGTTATACGCGAGTGAGAGATCAACTGCGGTATCGCAACCGGCAAAGCTCGAGCGGTACTTATTGGCCTGGCCGGAACGACCGCCACCACCAACGAAGATGACTTCCTTGAGGATGTAATCAAAGCTTTGGAAATCAGCCAGCTGCGAAGCGGCGCGCTGATCGAGTTCAAGGTCGGAAATCTGGACCTGCGAAGCCACTGCGGACTGCTGAATGCCGTTCCAGGCGATAGCAGCGCGCAGACGATCCTGCAGGGTTTGGGCGGAAACGCCGCCCTGCTGAAGAACCTGCATTAGGCGATCTCGGCTGAGCTGAAGATTGCGCGCGACCTGAAGGAAAGCGTCATCGACCTGAGCATTGGACACAGTGATGCCGATGCGCTTGGCTTCCTGCATCTGAATGGCTTCATCGACGAGCTGCTTGAGCGCGCCCTGACGGCCAGTCTTATTGCCTTCCATCTGGAAGAGACGCAGGCGCTGATCGACCTGCACGTCGGTAACAGGCTCGCCGTTCACTGTGGCAACCGTGGCAGCAAAAGCTGAGGTCGCACCGCCAGCAACGAGCATAAGGCTCACGAAGATTGCGCTCAAACCGCGCCGAAGGTTGACAAGAGTCATAGTTCGCGTCCGCTCATTCATTTGCCGCCTTCAATGCGGCGTCCGCACAGGACTGTCAATTGCTTGATGATTACGGCCAAAATCCGAATGGGACTGTTGGCAGGGTTAAGACCAACCATCTTCGCGCCGTAACAATACGGTCACCCCAATGATAATGGCAACGAGGGCCGGTGAAATAGCTGCGATCAGAGGATCAATTGCGCCGGTCGAGCCTGCACGATCCGCCATTTCGGTGATCACAAATACCAAGAAGCCCAGCACCATGCCGTAAAGAACCGAAGGGCCGATTTGCATGCGGCGGCTGTACCCTGCCGTGAAGGCAAACGCGATGAACAGCGAGCCGACGAGAACCAGAGGCAGCGCGAGGAGCTTGATCAGGCGCATTGCCGTGGCCGAGGCGACCATTGGATCAGCGATGCCCTTTTGCATCAGTGTCGCCAACTCAAAGAAGGTCAAATCGTCGGTCGAGGAGGTTTTGAGGCTGATTTCGGATGGCGTCGAAATGGTCGAGAGGCGAACAGAAGGCAGAGTTTTGGCGACGGCGTCGGCACGACGGCCAATAGCATCGCTCAGAACCCAATAGCCTTGCTGGAGCACGGCCGTCGGCGCTTCATAGCGCGCGTAATCGGCTTCCTGGAGGTTAAAGACCGTGACATCGGTCAGCTGTTCGCCACCCGGCGACATAGCGCGCGCCATCAGCACGTAATGGCTGTCCTCGCCATATTGCTCCAGCCAGATTTCACCCGCTGGGGTGAGCTGGGCGGTTTGGCCCGGAGGTATGGGATAAAGATCGCGATTGATCTGCGTGCTGACGGTTTCTGCGCCAATGGCAATGACGAGGCTTGCAGCGGCGAGCACCAGAGTGGGCGCGCGCAACACGCGCCAAATGGAAATGCCGCTGGCTTTGATGACGGTCAGCTCGTGGCGCATCTTGAGGTCAACCAGACCCAGAATGGCCCCCATCAAAACGGTGACGGGCAGGGTTTTGATGGTCCAGCGCACAGCACTCATGGCAACCATGAGAAGAGCCATGAGGAAGCCGCGTTCGCTTTCAACAACCGAAAAGCGCCAGGTGTCCAGCGACTCGACCAGCGCAATCAGGCCGTAGAAGATGAAGACAGTGACGCCGATACGGGAGGCGAGGCGGCCGAGAACGAGACGATCTATCTGGTTCATGCTGCAACCCCATCCCGCGTGATGCGACGGGGCCAGATCTTAAAGGCAAAGACAAGAATGCCGACGACAAAGAGCACGACGCCACCGGTGCCGGGGCCCCAAGGAGAATAGGCGCTCATGCCACGTTCGCCAAAGGCGATGAGCATTACGACCGCTTCCATCGGCAGCTTGAACCGGGTGCGCTTGCCGCTCGGGAAGCCAGAGATAGCGACAACGAGAACGCAAAGGCCGATGACCCGCAGGCCTTCGGCGGAGCGGTTCGACAGGTGGCGCAGGATTTCGCCATTCCAATCGCCCGTTTCGAGCGCTTCGCGGACCATGGAGATGGAATCCATGGAGGCGTATTTGTCGACGTAAACGCTTTGCTGGCTCAGCGTGTCGATGCCCAGCTCATATCGGGCAAACCGCACTTCGGAATAGCGACCATTGGCGTCGAGGTTCTCGATTTTGCCGTCGCGCAATTCGAGGAAGTAGTTTTCGCCGTCGCCCATAACGCGTGCAGTTTCGGCGATATAGGTGCGGCGCATGCCGGGATCGCGTCGATCATCGGCATAGAATTCGTTGATCAGCCCGCTGCCTTCACGCCCGCCGATGAGCAGCACGACGCCCGGCGTTGCCTGCGTGAAGCGATTGGGCTTGAGGGTGGAGCTGACGAGATCGGCGGCGACCGCAGCTTGCAGCTCATAGGATTTGCGGTTGGCCATCGGCTCAAGGATATGCGCGAGGAACATCACCGCAATAACCGAGAGCGTGCAGACGAAGGTCGTTGCCCTGAACAGCGATTTCAGACCGCCGCTCGAATGGATGATGTGCAACTCGTGGCTGTTTTGCAGTGCTGCGAGCGCGCGCACAATGCCAATGCCGATACAGATGTAGAAGAAGGCGAGCGCCAAAGGCGGCATGGTGTAAAGCGCTTGGACAGCCAGGGTCGCAAACCCTTGCCCCTTGACGGACACCACGTCGAACTGGCGCAAACAGTTCACCAGCCACAACAAAAAGCAGGCGATCACAAACAGGATCACCGCGTCCGTGGCGAACAATCGCGAAATATAGGCTGTCAGCTTCTTCATCGGCTGCACCATGCTTGAATTCGCCCCGGCAAACAATCTGTTAGGCGACAGAACCAGCGCTTGTCTTGTGCTAGCGCGCCGATTTGAAGCGCGATAAGGTCGCTTTCATGGCCGAAATCCTCTTCTATCACCTCGAAGCGCGTCCGCTGGAAGCTGTTATCCCGCAACTTCTTGAGAAGACCGCAGAACGCGGTTGGCGTGCAGTTGTGGAAGTGGGGAGCCAGGAGAAAGCGGAAGCGCTTGATTCTCTGCTCTGGACCTTCCGGGATGACTCGTTTGTTGCCCATGGTTTGGCCGGTGACGAGCTCGACAGCCAACAGCCTATTTTGATCACCACCGGCCAGGAAAACCCCAATCAGGCGACGGTGCGGTTCTTTGTCGATGGCGCAGTGCCGCAATCGGCAGAGGGTTATAATCGCCTCGTCTTTATGTTTTCGGGCCATGATGAGAACGCCGTGGCGCAGGCGCGTGTCGCTTGGAAAGCGCTGCGTACGGGCAATGAAGTGACGTATTGGCAGCAAGAGCCGACTGGACGCTGGGTCAAAAAGGCATGACGCACGATCTTCTAACGCCGAGCCGGCACAATCTTGCCGAAGACATTTTTGCTATTTTCATCGGCACGACGCTGGTGGCGCTCGGCATTGCCTTCTACGCCGAAGCGCAATTGGCGACGGGCAGTACGGCGGGCCTCGCTCTGCTTTTACAATACGCCACGGGCATTCCGTTCGGCTGGCTGTTCTTTGCCATCAACCTGCCGTTTTATGCGCTGGCCTTCATGCGCATGGGCGTGCCTTTTGGCCTCAAAACCATGTTTAGCGTGGCGCTGGTGTCGTTGTTCTCGGCCCAGATTCCGGTGTGGATCGATATCCAAACCATCAACCCGCTCTATGCAGCGCTGGTGGGTGGCGGGCTCATCGGGCTGGGGGTGTTATCGCTGTTCCGGCACAAAGCGAGCGTTGGCGGGATCAATATTCTCTCGCTCTACCTGCAAGAGAATTTCAACATCCGCGCCGGCTATTTCCAATTGGCAGTGGACGCCGCCATTTTGGTCGCCGCCTTCTTCGTCCTGCCCCTCGACCGCGTCTTTTATTCGGTGCTCGGGGCGCTGGTGATGAACATGATTGTTGCGCTCAACCACCGCCCCGGCCGTTATGTCGGATTCAGTTAATTGGCCGTGTCGCCCCATCCCATGATGTCATAGACATAGAGGGTGCGCATGGCGTCGGCCAGTTCGTAGCAATAAACCACTTCCCCTTCTGCCGGGTAGTAATAGGCATTGGCTTCGCCGCATTGTGTCACGCGGAAAGTCACCTTGCGGGGGAGGGTGAATGTCGTGGCAATCGATGCTGCCGCGATGTCGATAATGGCGCGTGACTTGAGTTCATCGGCGATGTCTTGATAGTCGCCAGCATCCTCGTAAATCACCTCATAATCTGAAACCGCATCGCTCTCAGTGATATGCGGTTCGAGCAGGCGCATCCAGCTTCGGAAGGCGTCACTATAAGTGCTCTCGCAGCTCTCCTGACGGTCACTGTCGATGTCGTAATCATCCGCCGTATCGCCAAACACCGATTGGTCTTTGCCAACCATATAGCAGACCATCGCATAAGCGCGGTGGAGGTCCAGCGTGTGGTCGGCGGAATAGGCGAGCTCTTCAAATGTGCTGGTGTCGGCCTTTAGAGCGTTGAAATACCAGCCATCGGCGGCACTGACCAGAGCGTCGTAGCTATCCTCAGCTTCGTCAAACTCCAGCAGCCAGATCGTACCCAAAGCGTCGGCGGCATCTTCTTCTTTGCCCAGAACTGGCAAATCGAGCTCGCCAATCAGCAGATGCGCGACTTCGTGGTAAATGGTGAAGCTGGCATCGTGCATGGCGAAGGTCATGGCATCGCTCATGATGTCGCCTGCGTCTTCTGGCAGTTCGGCTGGCGCCTCGTCCGATGCGGCTTCCCGCGTGATGCTGTGGGACGAATAGGTGGCAAAGCCGTTAAAGCCTTCCCCTTCATCCAGCGGCCCGTCTTTGGCTAAAGCCGTGCCTGCAGACAAAACAAAACTAAGGGCCACCAGACTGGCCCCTAAACCTCTGCGCATGAGAAATCCCCCGATACGTGATCCCTCGATCACGTCACAATTTTCTAGCGCTGATTTACTGCAGTGGGAAGGTCCGCGGAATAGCTCTGGAGAAACTCTTCCATCAGTTCGTAGCAAAAAATGATTTCGCTGGTCGTGGTGTCATAAAAGGCATTGGGCTCGTCGCAGACGCGCACCGTCATCAGCACCCGGCCGGGGATTTTGAAGTTGGTGCGAAGCTCGTCGGCGACCTTTTCGATGACGCCGCTCCGCCGCAAAGCGCGCTCGACGAGACGCAGCGAGCGCCCGGCGGGAAAGTATTTCACATCAACGCGCGAAGGGCCTGTCTGCTTGCTCAAAAGCGAGGAGACACTTTGATAGGCCTGCTCATAAACGAAGGCGCATTCGTGTTGGCGGCCAGAGGCTAAGCCGTGGCTATTGGCAAACTTGCGGAACGCTGCACCATCGGCACCCACCATCAGGCACATGATCTGATAAGCGCGATGGCGATCTGGGCTATAGCCTGCCATATAGTCCTCGATATTGAACGCCGCCTGATAATTGCGTGCCGTGGTGAGCCACCCCTCAGCCGCATCCTGCAAGGCGCGGTTCATGTCGGGGGATTTTTTCTCCAGCATCACATAGGTCGCGATCGTGTCCGCTGCGTCTTCCTCGCGTCCCAGAACGGGCAGGTTGAGCTTGTCGATGAGCAGGTGGGCCGTCTCATGATAGAGCGTAAAGAGGCTGTTGTTTGCGGCATAGCGCAGAGCGTCGGCGCGCTGGTGCTTTGGCAGGTCCCCGAAATCGGCAGCTGCGGCAGGCACAATTGCCATCAACGCGACCGTGAGCAGCAGCCAAATTTTACGCATCAACACGCCCCCTTGTTGCTGGCATGAAAGAAGACCCATGGCGTGGTGTCAATCTGGGCGTGTGAATTTGGTGAAGAGGCTGCCAAAGTTCGCTGTTCTGGCGCTTGTCATTGAGGCCCATGGGTGCTTAGCTCGACCAAGAGTTTTTTAAGCCGTTTGAGTAGTTATGAGTATCTCGGTTTTGATGGCCCCTAGAGCTCGGGGGCGCGCACCCAATTGCGAAGCGCGGAGCAGATTCACATCCGCGTGTGTGATGGAACAGAGCCTGCGCTCGACCATTGCCGGACATTGCTATGTGAGACCGGCATTATGTATTTCATTTTAGGCTGCTTGCTGCTGGGCGGATTTTATTACGCTGAGCTTTGGTTCGTTGCTGCAATTATCGCGGCTTATCTGTTTTTCACCAGTCCTGCGTTTCGCCACGGTCCGGTCGAAGCCAAATTGATCCATATGGTGCAACAGCACCAGAATTATGCGCAATTCTCAGACCTGGGGTTCGACCGCGCAAAGCGCTTTGCTGTCGATAAAGGCTCAAAGCGAGCCGATCAGCAGACGGCGTTTGTCGCCATTCTGCTGCACGATGTTGGCTATGCGGTGAGTTTCACCCGCGTGCCCGATGGTGGCACGGCGATATTGCTCGAAAAACTGTCCGATCTACGCCGCCAGTTCCAATATGCTCGGGCACAGCGCCGCTGAAAGGCGAAAGAAGGCTTATTCCTTCTCCGCCTCTTCCAGCTCGGATGACAGCATCAACCAGCTTTCCTCGAGGGTTTCGAGCTCGCTGCCGAAGCGGGACTTGTCCCTCCCCAGCGCGATAATCTTGTCCGAGGGGCCGTTGTAAATGGCCGGGTCGGCAAGCTGGGCGTCGATCTTGTCGAGCTCTGTCTTGAGCCGCGCCATTTTCTTTTCAGCGTCAGTGATCTTCTTCTTGAGCGGCGCAAGCTCAGCGCGACGGGCCGCGGCTTCCTGACGACCAAGTTTGCGTTCACCCTTGGCGTCAGAGCCATTGCCCTTGGTGTCTTTGCCGGAGGTAATGCTGCGCTGATAGCTGTCGAGGTCTTCGTCCAGCTCGCGGATTGTGCCGTTTTCGGCAATCCAGAGCGTGTCGCAAGTGGCTTCGATCAAGTGACGATCGTGCGAGATGATGAACACTGCGCCCTGATAGTCATTGAGCGCATGCACCAGCGCATCGCGGCTGTCGATGTCGAGGTGGTTCGTCGGTTCGTCGAGGATCATCATCGAGGGGCCACCAAAGGTGATCAGACCCATGAGCAGGCGCGCGCGTTCGCCACCTGAAAGGTGCTTGGCCTTGGTGTCCATGCGGCTGGTGGTGAGGCCCATCTGCGCCAGACGGCTGCGGCGCTTGGCTTCCGTGTCATAGGGCGTGAGATCGACCACGTGCTCAAGCGGCGTCCACTCGGGCTTGAGTTTGTCCATCTGGTGCTGGGCAAAATGGGCGATTTCGAGCTTCTTGTGCATCTTCATCGCGCCATCGATCACCGGGATCTCGCCCGCAAGCAGCTTGGCAAAGGTCGACTTACCATTGCCGTTGACCCCGATCAGCGCGATGCGCGCGTCTGGGTCAATGCGCTGGGTGATATTGCGCAGAATGACCTTGTCGCCATAGCCGGTGGACACCCGATCCAGGGTGATCATCGGCGTGGGCAGGTCGATCTTTGGCTGCTGGAAGGTGAAGGGCGAGGAGTGCTCGTCAAACATCGCTTCAGGCGGGCGCAGCTTTTCGATCATCTTGACGCGAGCCTGAGCCTGCTTGGCCTTGGTGGCCTTTGCCTTGAAGCGATCCACGAATTTTTGCAGATGCGCGATCTGGTCGAGCGTCTTCTCGCGGCTCTTGTTGTTGAGCTCCATCTGCATGCGACGGGTCTGCTCGAAGGTGTCGTAATTGCCCTTGTAGAAGGTCAGCTTACGGTGCTCGAGGTGAACGATCGAATTGACGGCCTTATTGAGGAGGTCACGATCGTGCGAGATGAGGAAGACGGTATAGGGGTAGGTCGAGAGATATTTCTCGAGCCACAATGTGCCTTCCAGATCGAGATAGTTGGTCGGTTCGTCGAGGAGCAGCAGGTCGGGCTGGCTGAACAGCACAGCCGCAAGCGCTACACGCATGCGCCAACCACCCGAAAGCTCGCGAGTAGGGGAGTTTTGACGATCCTGCGCAAAACCCAAGCCATTGAGAATGGTGGACGCGCGCGCCTCAGCGGTGTGGGCCTCAATGTCGGCAAGGCGGGTGTAAATTTCGCCAATGCGATCAGGGTCGGTGGCCGTTTCGGCTTCTGCCATGAGCGCGGTGCGCTCCTTATCGGCAGCGAGCACAACGTCGAGCACGGTTTCGTCGCCAGCAGGGGCTTCCTGCGCTACGGCGCCAAGCTTGGCTTTTTTGTTGATCTCATACGAGCCGGCATCAGCGTTGATGTGACCCTGAATGATATGGAACAGCGTGGTTTTACCGGTACCGTTCTTGCCCACGAACCCAACTTTGGCACCATCGGACAGAACCAGCGACGCATCTTCAAAGAGCTCGCGCCCTTGGATGCGGTAGGTCAGATTGTTGATGGTCAGCATGGGCCAAGTCGATCCGCTAGTCAGCGCCAGCTTGCACCGGCGCTTTAGAAAAAATGATTGGTGCTGGATTAGGGGCTAAGCGCTGCGTTGGCAACCGCTGGGCGAATATCATGGGACAAGAGGGGGAGCGAAATCATCGCTTGGCCATTGACGAGGACCAACTCCGAAGAGGACCGAACCATGATGAAGACCACTCTAGCTCTAGCCCTCGTCGCTGCAACCACACTGGCAACGCCTGTCTTTGCGCAGGAAGCGGCCAATGCGCTGCGCTTTGCGGACATTGATGCCGAACGCGTCAATGCTACGCAGGTCGAGTTCGACATCGAATATAAGAATGGCGGTTGTGACCAGATCGGTGTGCCAACTCTGGGTGCGCTGACCAATGGCGTGCTTGAAGTGCAACTGGCCGTTTCTGGCGAAAGCCCAAACTGCACAACCCGCGATAAAGAAGGCGATGTGACCTATGTCATTGAAGCGGATGAGACGATCACCCAGCTCAATGTCACCCTGACCAGCGCCGACGGCAAGGTTTTGGGCAGTGAAGTGGTCACCATCGACCGCTAAGGGAAAAGGCAGACCGGCTCGCGGGGCCGGGCTGTCACTTTTTGTGTGTGCTCGGCGATGAACTCTCATCCGAGCGCGCACACCGTCTTGCGCCTGTAACAAGGCTCCGCTAAAAGGCCCCACCTTTCTCCACGCAACAGGATTTGACCGCCATGGCGCTCGAACGTACTTTCTCCATCATCAAGCCAGATGCCGTCCGTCGTAACCTCATCGGCAAGATCGCTGCCAAGTTCGAAGACGCTGGCCTTCGCATTGTTGCGATGAAGAAGATCCACATGACCCGCGAACAGGCCGAAGGCTTCTACGCAGTTCACAAGGAACGCCCATTCTACGGTGAACTCGTAGAACAGATGTCGGCTTCGCCGGTTGTTGTTCAGGTTCTGGAAGGCGAAGGCGCAATCCTCAAGAACCGTGAAGTCATGGGCGCGACCAACCCAGCACAGGCTGCTGAAGGCACCATCCGTAAGGAATTCGCTCTTTCGATCGGCGAAAACTCCGTACACGGTTCGGACGCTCCAGAAACCGCTGCTGAAGAAATCAAGTACTTCTTCACCGACGCAGAAATCGTTGGCTAAGTGCCGATGACAGGGCTCATTCCGATAACGGGATAAGCTCTATAAATTGGAAGGGGCGGGCCAAAACGGTTCGCCCTTTCCCTTTAAATGCCGCTCTGTCGCACGGTCCATAATGACGCACCGTGCTCGTGGGGCAACCTGTCTCTGGTATTTTGCTCCAGTCCCCGCTAATGAGAGACTCATGGGCTGCCCATCGGAGGCGGCCTATTTGCTGTTTGTGCCTTAGACGCCAAACGTCCGGGTTCCCTTTCCCCCTGTGGAACCCAAATTATGCAGAAGCTTTATTGGTCATCCGTTCCTTCTCTGTCGGAACCGGCAACCGCCAAGCATGCTGCATCGCATGAAAGAACGTGATGACCCTGCCTGATAATATCCTCGCTCCAATCGCCCGCGCGCTCACCGCAAAGGGTTACGACAGCCTCACTCCTGTGCAGGCTGCGATGATCGAGGACAACACCGATGGACGCGACCTGCTCGTGTCCGCACAGACCGGCTCCGGTAAGACCGTAGCCTTTGGTATGGCGATTGCGCCAACCCTTCTCGGCGAAGACGACCGCCTGCCGCCTCCGGGCGCACCGCTCGCCCTCTGCATTGCTCCGACCCGTGAACTTGCTATGCAGGTTCAGCGCGAATTGACCTGGCTCTATGCCGAAACTGGCGCGGTTACCGCTGCTGGCGTTGGCGGCATGGATCAGCGCGCCGAACGTCGTGTGCTCGATCGTGGTGCGCACATTGTTGTGGGTACCCCAGGTCGCCTTCGTGACCACATCACCCGCGGTGCGCTCGACATGAGCCAGCTGCGTGCCGTTGTGCTCGACGAAGCAGACGAAATGCTCGACCTTGGTTTCCGCGAAGACCTCGAGTTCATTCTCGACGCCGCTCCGGAAGATCGTCGCACCCTGCTGTTCTCGGCAACTGTTCCTAAGCAGATTGCTGAACTGGCCAAGACCTTCCAGAAGAACGCACTGCGCATCACCGCCACCAGCTCGGGCCAGCAGCACGCTGACATCGAATACAAGCTGATGTCGGTTTCCGCTTCCGAACGCGAAAACGCGGTCATCAACACGCTGCTCTGGTACGAAAGCACCAACACCATCGTGTTCGCCTCGACCCGTGAAGCGGTTAAGCACCTCTCGGCTCGTCTTGCCAACCGTGGCTTCGCCGTGGTGACCCTCTCGGGTGAACTGTCGCAGGCTGAACGCACCAATGCGCTGCAGTCGATGCGCGATGGCCGCGCTCGTATCTGCGTTGCAACCGACGTTGCGGCTCGCGGTATCGACCTTCCAGGCCTCGATCTCGTGATCCACGCCGATCTGCCGATGAACTCGGAAACCCTGTTGCACCGTTCGGGCCGTACCGGTCGTGCGGGCCGCAAGGGCACCTGCGTTGTTATCGCTCCAGCACACCGCAAGCGCGTCGCGCTTTCGATCCTGCGTGGCGCAAAGATCGACCCAGAGAACATCAACCCACCGACCGCAGACGAAATCGATGCGCGCTATCGCGAGCAGATGCTCTCGGCAGAAATGCTGAGCAATGCGGCCTCGGAAGATGAAGCACCATTGGTGGCTGAACTTCTGGAGCGTCACGCGCCAGAAGCCATCGCGGCCGCTTACATCCGTCTGCAGCTCGCAGCCCGTCCGGTTCCAGAAGATGTAAGCCCATCCTCGGGCGACGACTTCAACTCCCGCGAACGCCCATCGCGCGAAGCCTTCAACGGCGGCGCATGGTTCAAGGTTTCGGTTGGTCGCAAGCAGCGTGCTGAGCCACGTTGGCTGCTGCCAATGATCTGTAAGGCTGGTGGCGTCGGCAAGTCCGCTGTCGGCTCGATCCGCATCTTTGAAACGGAAACCGTTTTTGAAGTGTCCGCTGACAAGGTTGACGCCTTCAAGAAGGCAGTCGGCAAGGGCGGCACGCTCGAAAAGGGTGTCTACATCTCCGAAACCGAAGCGCCAGCAGCACGGTCGAGCGAGCGCCCACAGGGCAATCGTCGCCCAACCGGTCCTTCGAACTACGATCCAATGGCGCCACGCGAAGACCGCAAGGCACGTTACCCAAAGAAGTCGCGTTCTGACGATTTCGGCGGCGGCGGCGAGCGTCCAGCCAAGAGCTGGGACGACAAGCCAAAGACCTGGGATGACAAGCCACGCGCTGAACGTCCTCGCGCTGACAAGCCAAAGTTCGATAAGGACAAGGGCAAGCCAGCTTGGTCCAAGCCAGCAACCGAAGGCGAGTTCTTCGTGAAGAAGCCTAAGGTCAAGGACCACAAGAAGAAGCGCCCAGAATAAGCGCTTTAAGATTTGAAAGAGCCGGGGGGAAACCTCCGGCTTTTTCGTTTGTGGGGAGGGGCGTTCCCTTTTCCTCCTTTGCGGAGCAACCACCCCACCCTCAATCCCTCCCCCTCAAGGGGAGGGAAGCCGTCCTGCGTATGCTTGCATCTCTGCACCCTTCCTTCTCCCTCCCCCTTGAGGGGAGGGCCGGGGTGGGGGGACTCCGCGCCTATCCCCCATTCACCGGCAAAAGCCGCAGTCGCTTTACATTTGCCCCGACCATAATGACCACGCCGAGAACCGCCACGCCCGCACCGACCATCAGCGCAAACCGATAATCGCCGCCGCTGGTCAGCACCCCGAAAGCCGTCGCACCCATCAGATTGGCGGAAATGGCGATGACATCGAGTAGCGAGGTCGAGAGCCCGACACGCCCTTTGATCGCTTCCTGCACATAGGAAATATTGAGCCCCATCAGTGCTGCAGTCGCAAAGCCGTTGAGGATGAGCAGCCAATACAGCATCGGCAGCGACTGGCTCATCGCCGCACTCAGCATAAACAGCGCGAGGATAACGCCCGCGCTGGCGAGTAAGATCTCTTTGGTAAAGCGCATGCCCAGCCACCCCCAGATCAGCAGGCTGGGAACTTCAATCGCTGCGGTAATGGCGGCGTAAAAACCCACGTCTGGCAGAGAGCCACCCAGATTGGTGACAATGAGCAGGGGCACCGTGAAGGTGAGAATGCGCGCTGCGGCGGTCATCACGGCAAGGCTGATCAGCCCCCCGAGGGTGCTGAGGGGCAGTGCGAAGGTGGACAGCAGCGACGCGCCTTCAGCCCGAACCGGCGGTGGCATTTGGACCGCGGTGGTCGGATCAACCATCATCAACGCGAATATCGCGCCAATGACCACATAGGCCAAAGCGGCCATGAGGTAGACGTTGAAGATCGAAAACTCAGCCGCTACCCAGCCCGCAAGCGGTGGGACGATCACCCAGGCCGCCGTAAACACCGAGCGCAGCGTCGTGACCATGAAGTCGGCCCGAGCTGGCGCGTTCTTGGCGTAAAAGACGCGGATATAGGCAAAGCACTGCGAAAAACTCGCGCCCGCCAGCGGCATGAGCACTATGGCCGAAAAGGCAAATCCGAATTGAGTGGGAACGGCATAGACCGTGAAATTGGCAGCAACCCCGGCAAGGGTCGACAAAAGCAGCAGGCCACGCCGATCTTTGATCTTGTCGGAAATATAGCCCAGAAACAGCGACACCAATGTGCCGACGACCCCGCCGATGGCCATGATGGTTGCAAACACTCCGGGGCTCATGCCCAGCGTGTCGACCCCCACGAGCGAGGCATAGGGGATGGTAGCCGCATAGGTGATGCCCGAAAAGAACATCGACGTGGCCAGCATTGGTGTAACCGGCATTCGAAGCGTTCTAGCCATAATGTCCTCCCTCAAGGCGCCAAAGGGGTAAGGGGTTAAATCGATTTCGTCTAATGAAAAGCGCTAATTTGAGCCATCTCGGATGCTGATCGGCCTAGGCCGAGCGGAGGCGGCCGAGGCGTTTGAAATTGCTACCCGCCATAGAGAGCGCCCCAATGAGGGAGAAACCGGCAGCACAAGCGATGGCGAGGCGATAGTCGTTCAGCCCCATCAGCACAGCAAATGCTGCAGCCGATAGAAGGTTTGTCGCGATCCCCATTAAGTCGATCAGCGATGTGGACAGCCCCACGCGCCCTTTGATCGCATCCTGCGCATAGGCGATGTTCTGTGTCTGGATGAGCGCGACGCCGACAGCGTTAATGACGAGCAGGCAGTAGATCACAAGGATGGAGGGCGCGAGGCTCACGCTGGCGAGAAACACAGCGAGGCACAGCCCGGCAATTGCAAGCAGGGTTTCCTTGCTGACCTTTGTGGTCAGCCACGCAATGGCAAACATGCTCGGCGCTTCAATCGCAGCATTGATGCCCGAATAGGTTCCCACATTGGCAAGCGTGCCGCCCAGTTCTTTGACGATAAACAGCGGCACGATGTAGCTCGCCGTCCGCGCGCCGGTCCACATCAGGACGATTGAACAAAGGCCAAAAACCTTGGGCCGCTCGATCGCGAAGGTTGAGAGCAATGATGCCCCTTCCGCTCTTTCGATGCGTGGCGATTGCACCGCGGTGTCGCGGTTCCGCAGCAAGATGAGGAAGATGGCGCCAATTGCCAAATAGCTCAGCGAAGAGAGCAGATAGACCAGAAAAACGCTGTAGGCCGAAGCAATCCATCCCACCAGCGGGGGGACGATCACCCAGGCCAGGGTGAACATCATGCGCATAATGGTCATGATGAAGTCGGCCCTGTCCGGCCGATGGTGCACGAAGTAAACGCGCATAAAGCCTAGGCATTGGGAAAAACACCCCAAGCCCAAAGGCATGATCACGGCCGTAGCGATGATGAAGGCGAGGGGCGATTGACCCCAGAATATCAGCGCGTGGCCTGTCATGCCCGCAAAGGCCGTCAGAATGACAAGCCAGCGGCGATCTTTGATCCGGTCCGAGAGCAGGCCCAGCCCGATAGCACTGATCAGGCCGATCAACGAGCCAATGGCCATCACCGTTGCGAAAACGCTTGGTGCCATGCCCAGTGCGTCGACGCCAACCAGTGAAGCATAGGGAGCGGTGGCTGCATAGGTGATGCCGGAAAAGAACATGGATGTTCCCAGCATCGGCGTCACCGGCATGCGGACTGAATGTCCCATTGTTTCCTCCCAAACGGCGAGAGGACGGGTAAGGGGGTAAATCGTTTCCGTCTAATGAAAAACGACAATTTCTGAAATCAAACTGAGTGATGGTGGGGAAATCAAGTCTCCCAATAGGCCAGGTTGGGCTCAATTGATCAGGTCAATTCTGTGAGGGCTGCGAGACACATCCCCAGCAAGAAGTGCTGACATTCCTGCGAACCGCAAAATTGTGAATAGCCAAAACAAGTTTGCTGCTGCGATGTAGACGAAATTATTGCCGTTCGCGTCGCGGCTTATTTTTGGAGACAAAAGCGTGCCTTTGCGTTGGCAAGAAGTGGCCCTGCCGCTCGTCATTATTTCTATTCTGATCGCCCTCAAATACATGCCGGCGTTCAGCCACTTGCCGCTGTCGCGTGCAGCAGGCGTCGTGGCCTTTGGCTATGCAGCTTTCTTGGCGCTGCGCTTGATGCAGCCAGAAACCGCGCTGACAACGGACGATGGGTGGAACGAGCTGCGCCCGTCATTGGTCGAGTATTTCGCCTGCTATGGCGCAGCGGCACTGGCGATGGTGCTTGTGTTCGCCGTGGTGACCATGGGGCAGAGCGCCGACGCGGTTCAATTGATCGCGACCTATATCGCTTCTCTCCTGCTGGTTGCCGGTGCAGCCGGGATCGGTCTGGCTGGCCTGTTCACCAAAACGCGTTGGGATCACCGCAAACTGGTCCACCGTTCAGCGCTCGGCCGTGAGACGGCGATTGAGTGGAGCGACGTGCGCGACGTCATGCCAAACTGGCGCGGCGTCACGGTTCAAGGCCCGACCGGCAAGATCACCTTCTCCCAGTTCCATGCCGGGGCGGCGCAATTGGTCAGCCACGCGGCGATGCGCGCACGTCGGAATTCGGAAACCGCCACACGCGCCTTCGGTCTTTGATTCATCAACCGGATTGATCCGAGCTATCGTAAATCTGCGTTTGCTCGGGTGGGTCCTTGGGGGTAGTTTTACCCCATGAACGCACAAGCCCCCATTCGCACCATCCGCTCTGTATGCCCGCATGATTGCCCGTCGGTCTGCGCGCTAGACGTCGACATCTTGCCCGATGGCAAAGTGGGTCGCGTGCGCGGGGCTAAGGACGATCCCTACACCGCCGGTGTGATTTGCGAAAAAGTGGCGCGTTACGCTGAGCGTATCCATCACGCCGAGCGTCTGACCCACCCGCTGCGCCGTGTTGGGCCCAAGGGGGCAGGGCAGTGGCAGCGCATCTCTTGGGATGAAGCGCTCGACGAGATCGCCTCGCGTTTTCAGGCCATTGAAACCGAACACGGGGCAGAGGCCGTCTGGCCCTACTTCTATGCTGGCACCATGGGCCATGTGCAGCGTGATGGCATCGAGCGTCTGCGCGCGGTGCGTGGCTATTCGCACCAATATGACACCATCTGCACTGGTCTATCTTGGCCGGGCTATATCGCCGGGACCGGTCTGCTCGGCGGGGTAAACCCCGAGCAAATGGCCGAAAGCGACTGCGTGGTGATCTGGGGGACCAATGCGGTCAACACCCAGATCAATGTCATGACCCACGCCACCCGCGCGCGCAAAACCCGTGGCGCCAAGATCGTCGTTATCGACATCTACCGCACAACGACCATGGATCAGGCCGATCTGGCGCTGATCCTGCGTCCGGGCACCGATGGCGCACTCGCCGTCGCTGTCATGCATATCCTCCTCCGCGATAATCTCGCGGATCGGGAATATATGAGCAAATACACGGACTTCTCGCCCGAGTTTGAATCACATTTGCAGGCCCGCACCCCGCAATGGGCGTCTGAGATTACCGGCCTAAGTGTCGAGCAGATCGAGACCTTTGCGCGTTTAGTCGGCGAGAACAAGAAAAGCTTCTTCCGCCTCGGTTATGGCTTCTCCCGCCAGCGCAATGGCGCAACCTCGGTTCATGCAGCGCTCTCTATCCCAGCCATGACTGGCGCGTGGCAATATCGCGGTGGCGGTGCTTTCCACTCCAATTCCGGCACATGGGGGCTGGATAAGTCGCGCCTCGAAGGCACCTTCTTGCAAAAGGGCCAGCCGCGTTCCCTCGACATGTCCGAAGTCGGACCGATCCTGACCGGCGACGCCAAGGCGCTTCAAGGCGGTGGGCCGGTGCGAGCGATGATCGTTCAAAACACCAATCCCGCCTCGGTCTGCCCTGAGCAGAACCGCGTGCGCGAGGGCTTTTTGCGCGAGGATTTGTTCCTCGTCGTCCATGAGCAGTTTCTGACTGAAACGGCGGAACTCGCAGACATTGTTCTGCCCGCCACCATGTTCCTTGAGCACAATGATTATTACACCCGTGGCGGCCATACGCGTGTGCTCTATGGCCCAGCCGTGGTGGATCGCCCCGGCGAATGCTGGTCTAACCACGAGCTGATCAACGCGCTAGCCATACGCCTCGGCGAAACCGATCCGGTGTTCTTCACCAAGGATCGGGAAGTCGTCGCTGACACCTTTGCCCGCTCGGGCTATCCGGCTTTGGAAGAGGTTGAAGAAACGGGCTATGTCGATCGTGAGCGGCCTGACGATGTTGCCCGCTTCGCTAAGGGGTTTAATTGGGAAGACGGACGCTACCGGTTTGCGCCCAATTGGCAGGAGGTCGCCGATCGCAAGGGCTATCGTTGGGTGTGCGATCCCGCCATCATGCCGAAGTTCGCCGATCATTGGGCCGTGAACGAAGTCGTCACCGAGGCGCTACCCTTTAAGCTGGCGACAAGCCCAGCGCGCACCTTCCTCAATTCCTCGTTCAACCAAACCCCGGGCAGTCTCAAACGCGAAGGCGAGCCTTCGGTCTTCGTCCATCCTCAGGACGCCGAGCGGCTTGGCATTGCCGATGGCGATGCCGTCATTCTTGGCAATGATCGTGGCGAGGTTGAACTGACTGCGCGTATCCACACCGGGCTTTCAACCGGGGTGCTGATTGCCGAAGGTCTGCACCGCAACAAATCCCATCGTGGCGGGAAGGGGATCAACGTCCTCACCAGCGCCATCCCCGCCGCCCCCTTCGGCGGTGTTCCGTTCCACGACGCCGCTGTATGGCTCAAACGCGCACAGTAGTCTCCCTTCACTTCTCCCTCCCCCTTGAGGGGAGGGCCGGGGTGGGGGCTAGCGCCCCAAAATCTCACCCATAAGCGGCCCAGAAGAAATACGCCGTCATAAACATACCATAGACAATGACCCCAATGCGGATCCATTGCCCGGGGATGTGTTGAGCCATACGCGCGCCGAGATAGCCGCCCGTCGTCACGCCAATCAGCGCGATGGAGCCATGATACCAATCAATCGAGCCATTGAGCGCAAAGCGGATCACGGCGACGAGCGCCACCAGCGTCGAGATGTACAGTTTTAGCCCATTCATCGCGTGAATATTGGTCAGCCCGGCCATGGCCAAGGCCGCCAAAAGCAGAATGCCTAGGCCAGCATTAAAGAAGCCGCCGTAGACACAAACGCCGCCCATCAGCAGCAGGATCAGTGCTGCGCCGAGCTTTGCCATGCGGCTTGTTCCGCTGGACCTCGTTTTGATAAAGGCGTTGAGCTGATTGCCAAAGGCAAAGAGCGCGACCGCAAAACTCATCAGCCAGGGCACGACCAACTCGAACTGCGCGTCACTGACGACGAGAAGCAGTTCCGCGCCGATATACCCACCGATGATCGCGACAATGCCGAAGGACAGCATTTGCCCCCGATACATCTTCATGGACTGCCAATAGCCCGCTACGCCGCTGGCATAGCCGGGCAGGGCCGCATAAGTGTTGGAAGCATTGGCTAAAACCGGCGGTACGCCG
This sequence comes from Devosia sp. MC532, assembly GCF_016461625.1. Classification (NCBI taxonomy): domain Bacteria; kingdom Pseudomonadati; phylum Pseudomonadota; class Alphaproteobacteria; order Hyphomicrobiales; family Devosiaceae; genus Devosia; species Devosia sp. MC532. Next base: position 233,321 of record NZ_JAEMNZ010000006.1, read on the forward strand.
ACAAACAAAAGCGCCGGAAACACAATAAACGAGCCGCCGCCCGCCAGAGCGTTCACGGCACCGCCGAGAAAACCGGCCAACAGCAAAATGATTTCAGTCATAAGTCCCCCAAGCGCTTGGCGCTTTGCTAAACACTAGAGGTTTGGCAGCCTCCGTCCACCCCAATCTGCCTCGGTTGGACCTGCTCTTGACTTCAGCGCGGCGTCGCACCATTTACGCGACAGGGTGCTGCCCCTGCCGCTCGCGGGCCTTTGGCTTATGGTGAAGTCAGCGTGATACACGATCCGCTTCGGAACACTCCCAAGGCGCATCATGGCAATGCGGGCTCCCATGAACACAGTCGCCTCTCATTGGAGAGACCGAAATGTCGTATTCACTTGATACCCCGACCGCCACCACTCTCAAATCTGAAGCCAAAGACTTGCGCGATAGCTTGGCCCAGATGGGTCAGAGCCTCAGCCACAGTGCGGCGCTAGAGCAAATCGCCCAGAAGCACGGTTTTCGCGATTGGAATACCGCTCGGGCGGCGCTGCCAGAACGCGCCATTGCTCCTTACCAAGTCGGTGAGCGGGTCAAAGGGCTTTATCTGGAGCAGGCTTTTTCCGGCCAGATCATCGGCGTGCAGATGTCGGGCAATATGCAGAGCTACACCGTGACCATCCAATTTGACGAACCGGTCAATGTCACGCCCACTTTCATGTTCGCGGTCCTGCGCCATCGCGTGACCGCAACGCTCGACGAGCACGGATTTTCCATCTCGCAGCGCGGCAATGGCAATCCGCAGATGCAGATCTTCCGCCGCTAACAATATGCCCCTCCCAGCTCCGGGAGGGGCGAACACTCAACTGCCGCTGTGCGACGCCAAGTTTGGCCCTTGCTGACACTGATTTGCCCCGCGGGAGGCCAAACAATGCCGGCACAATGCCAAACATTGGCCCATAAATGCCAAAAACACAGCAATCGAGGCACTCGATGGGGAAAAACCCAAATGGGGCGATAAATCCCTTGCCAGACAACGCCGAAGCCCTGTATCTCCCCGTGTGTGGAGAGGTGGCCGAGTGGTCGAAGGCACACCCCTGCTAAGGGTGCAGATCGGGAACGGTCTCGAGGGTTCGAATCCCTTCCTCTCCGCCACTTCTAAGCCATTGATATTGCTAGAGTCGAATCCGAATCAAAATACGGATTCTGTCACAGCATCCCGTCACAGTGACGGGAGTGTTTGTTCCTTGCCAAGTTCCATTTCATCCTTTGTTCACCGGCGAGGTCCGGTCTACTGGTTCCGTCGCTCGGTTCCTGTTGACCTGATCGATCGCCTTGGCAACACGGACATCCGCAGGTCATTGCGTACGTGCAATAAGCGGGTGGCCCGGCAAAGAGCGTGGACACTGGTTTTGCTGGTTGAAGAGGCTTTCGCGATACTCCGCGACGCTGGGCTCGAGCCGGGCGCACGCGATGCGTTGAATGTCGTCCTGGGCCGTGTGATGGATGACTTTGACCGCGACAGCCGGGCTTGGGCAGGGCGCGCCAAATATCGCATGCTTCTCGACAGCCTGAATGCCGGGATCAACGATGAGGCGTCCGTTGGCAAGGTCGGGCAAAACACCATTGATGCTGCGGCCGAAGCAACGGCTCCCACGCAGTGTATGATCGACGGGCAAAAGCCTGCCGATATTGCTCCCTCTTCCTTCGCATACTCAGCGGGTTCTGAGCGAGCAGCATCTCCCGTGCCGGCCATTAGTAACCAGACGCCAGAGGCACTGGCGCTGGCAGTTGCGGAAGCGATGCGGCTGGGCACGCTCCATCCTGAAGCGAAAAAGCCATTAACGGTGCATATTGAAGGACACTTTGCAGATCTGCTCAGGAAGCGGAGGTCCCCGAAATATCTGGCTGAAATCCGTACGAAGCTGCAAATCTTTATTGCCACCATGGGCGACAAGCCGGTCTTTCAGTACAAAAAGGAGGACATGCTGCGGTATCGGGATTTGATCGATCAAATGCCCGTTGATGCTATCAAGCATCTCAAGACCGATGATCCGGTGAAGGCCATCGCTCTGAACGCCAAGCGTGCAAGTCCGCTGCCGCCGATCAGCTCCACAACTGTGGATGCCAAATATCTGAGCACGATACGCGGCATATTCGACTATTTGATCCGGAAGGGGTACCTCGAGAGTAATCCCGTTGCCAATGTCCAGTCTGAACAAGAGGCGGATGAAGAAGATCTTCTGGACGTCGAAGTTCGTCTACCCTTCACGCCCGAAATCGAACACGCAATCTACCGGCTGACCAGCAAGAAGCCGAAAATGTCCGCAGACTATTGGTGGCCGCGTTTCACGTGCCGGCAGGGCCTGCGATTGCACGAATTCACGCAGCTCTGCGTATCTGACTTTCGCGAGTTACACGGTCGGTTGTGCGTGGACTTGCTGCATTTTGATTTCGATGGCGACGAGCACCACGCCCTACGGCGCTCTCAGCTGCAACTAAAATCCAATTCAGCGCGCCGTATCTTTCCGGTGGCGCGGGAGCTGCTCAATGATGGTCTGTCGGATCTCATAGCCAGGCGCCGCAAGGAGGATGGACCCAATGCCCGCCTTTTCCCTGACGAGACCGCTGACCAATACGGCAACAGCTCCTCAGCACTCTCAAAGCGTGCGAACCGATTGGTGCGCGGCATAACGCCGGATCGGCGCATTGTCGCCTATAGCGCTCGCCACACTTTCGCGAAGCGTTGTGATGATGCCGGGATCCCACTTGCTGTCCGAAATCTGTTTATGGGTCACGAGCAGGGGCAGGGCAGTGAAGACAATGCGCAGAGTAAGGCTCGCGGTAAACACGTCTCGGCCCGATATGGCTCTCCGCTCCCAACCGCCGAAGAGCTCGCCTGGTTCGACAAGATCCGCTTCGATTAGCCAAGCCAATGCAGTGGCACTGCGCGGTTGGTAACACCAAATCCGCATCAAGTAACACTTTTCCCGCAAACCTATCGTCATTCTAGAAATGGTTCTCCGGCACGCACGACGCGTTATCGGCACCTCATTCTCGGTCGCAAATTTGGTCCGTGCCAAACCGTGACGCGGTGCCGGTTCGACCGAAAATTCCGACGAGTAACGGGCAAATCGGCATGGAAAATCGGGTTGCTGGTCTGGGGGAAGGTGACACGTGAGGTATCGCCGGAGGCGGTGTGTGGCAGCGTGTGATGACTCTATCGCGTCGTGCCAGGACGGCGATTGGTCGAGAAATGATGCTGTTTGAGATCTTGGATTGCGTCTGCTCAGGGAATAGAGAATTCGCCTAGTAGGGCTCGCGGTACGCACGCGTCTGCCCGCTATGGCTCTCCGCTCCGAACCGCCGAAGAACTCTCTTGGTTCGACAAGATCCGCTTCGATTAGCCAAGACAATGGAGTGGCACTGCGCGGTTGGTAACACCAAATCCGCATCAAGTAACACTTTTCCCGCACACCGGTCGTCGTTCTAAAAGGGGTTCTCCGGCACGTACAACGCGTTTCCGACACCTCTTTCTTGGTGCCAATTTGTTCCTTGCCAAACCGTGACGCAGTGTCGGCTCGACGAAAAATTCCGACGAGTAACGGGCAAATGGACATAGAAAAGCGGGTCGACGGTCTGGGGTTTGAGGTAACACGCGAGGTGTCGACGGAGGTGCTTTATGGCAAACGTCTGTTGACCCTAAAGCGACGTACCAGAAAGGCGATCGGTCGCGAAGCGACGCTTTTTGAGATCGTGGATTGCTTCTGTTCGGCGGATGGAGAATTCGCTCCCGCCACTATTCGCAATTATGCCGCGGCGCTGAGTTTTGCGATTTCCTACGTCGAAGGCAAAGGCCGCATCACGGTCGAGGTAGCGCAGGCGTGTCGGAGGCGATTGGCGGACCGCCCTATGCCTCGTCCGAAAAATGCCGAAAAACGTACGTCTGCCAAAAAGGCGAAATCAGTTCCGACGCAGGTTCTGCGATTGGTTTGTAGCAAGCTACGCCGTCGCGGCCGCAAAGACGATCGCCTGCTCGTGCGCCTCCTCGTGCAAAACGTCACATTCGGACTGCGTCCGTGTGAGTACCACGGCGCGAAGGTTGAGGAATTCTATCTTGTCGTGCCGTGTGCCAAGGCGACCAACGGCCGTTCCCTCGGTGAGACGCGAGAACTGGGATTGGCCGGGCTTCCAGCCGAGCAAGTGCAGAACCTCAAAACCCTCATCGCGGAAATTGAAGGGGCGGCGAAGGGCGATGTGGCCGCGCTCATCGACCGGCTTGGGGGTCGTTTGCGCCGCGCTTGCAAGAGCCTTCAGGTCCCTGTCTTTTCGCTCTACACAACGCGCCATCAAGCGATTGCCAACAAAAAATCGACCTCTTCGGATGAGCAGGTCGCCGCCTTTGCTGGGCACGTCAGCATCTATACAGCGCAAAAGCATTACGCGCCCAAGGGCAAGGCCTGGAAAGTCGATAACACTGCAAAGCCGTCACCCCAGATGGTCCTGCGTGTCCGGGACCGTAAGGTCGCCGATGCTGGTTACCGTCCTCGCTTCTGATCCGCTCAGATACCTCGGCATAGGGGACGCGACGCTTAGGCCATGATCATCGCGCCAGTGCCAACTGTCGAAAATGACAACAGGGGCCGGATCCAGCGTGTGGTTTTCAACGTTCGGCTTATCCGGAAATCTGGACTCGGCGACAGCGGCAGCTTGCCTCCGACGGCAATTTCTCCGAGCGTTAGCAGGAACTAACCAAGTTTGCGATCCAGTATAGACGCCGGTGATAATGATCCGGTAATCTCACAGAACGGTGCCGATTACCGGCAACGATTGGTTGGAACCGCTCTCTGCAAAAGAGCGGCCGACGGAAGGTCTGCAAACCCGCCGTCGACCTGACCACAGACAAACTGTATAAGGCAGTAAGACTATGGCTAAAGCCACTTCTAGCGGCCGTGCGGCTGCGTGCAACCCCCATTCCTATGCCATCGACAATCTTGTGCCGAAGGATGCCGTTTCCGTGCATCCCGGACTTGTTGCCCATCCGCTGGTAACGCCCGGCGTTCAGGTGCAGATCCTATCGGTGGTGGATGCCACTGGCTCGGCCAGCATTGGCGACCTCATCGCCGCGCTGCCAGAGCATGCTGATCCGGTCGGAGCGATTTTCGCTCTGATTACCAGCAAGGTTCTCAAGGTGATCACGCCTGGCATCATTGATGCACACAGCATTGTTGTGCGTTGCCAGAGCGGCGGTGAGCATGGCGGTGTTGGTGGCGCAACGGGTCCCTTTGGGGGTAATGGAGGGGATACCGCCCCCGTAGACACGCTGTCCGCTACGATCACCAGCATCCTGCCAGTCGGCTTGACGTCGGTGACGGCAGGCCAGTTGCGACCTCAGGTCATCGTCGGTTCGGGTAAGCAACGCGCTGACTTTGGGCGTGCTGCCGATTTGCAGCGCCCCGGTGTCTACATCCTGCTACGCGGCCACGACGCTTACGTCGGCTACGGCTCCAATGTCGGAGCCCGGATTGCCGCCGGCCGCCAGATGCCGGAAGGTATGCCTGAGCGCATCATCACCATTACCGACGCCGACGACCGGCTGAGCGAAAATGACGGCAAAGCCCTTGAGCGCATTCTGTGGGCTCGCGTGGCTGCGGATGCTGACTTCGTGGTCGTCAACGGCCTGCCCGATGGCGCAGTGGTTAAACCGGAGCGCTACGACCAGTTGTCTTTGTTTGTCGGTCAAGTGGCGCTGGCCTTGCGTCAAGAAGGTTTCATGTTTCAGGCAAGCTCAGCGCGCGCGGCAATTGCTGGTCCGCGGACGGAAACGGGGAGGCTCGGAGCACCTCGTCGTCTCGATGACCTGCCCGATGGTCGGGTGATGGAGCTCAATTACTGCGGGCTCACCGCTCTGGCGGCCGAGCGCAAAGATGGTTCATGGGTGCTGCTCCGCGGCTCGGACGTGCGCCTTGAGACTGTCGCCTCAGCCAATAGTACCGCTGCCTTTCAGCGTGCAGCTTGGCAGCACGCAGGCCTGCTCGTGCCGGCCGCTGATAATTCGTGCTACGTGGTGATGCGCGACCTGATGTTCTCTTCGGGTAGCGCCGTCAGTCACTTTGTCTCCGGGTCCAAGGGTTTTGGGCGCGCTGGCTGGAGGCCGATCAATGCCGATGCGGAGCTGACGCTCCCCCTTCGCTAACACGGCGATCCTCTCATCCTTCTGTCATCCCCTTTTATATGTGGCGCGGCCTGCCATTGGCCGCTGCCCGGGAGACCTTTTATGTCCCTTCATAACCTCGCCAACCGTGCGCCCTCGGTTGATGACGACGATGACTGCCCAACCGACAATTCCCCTGAGACCAAACTCCCTCTCCGCACCAGTGACGCCTTGGCCGAAGCCATGCTCGACGCTGTTCTCACACCGCACCAGCGTCGTCTCATGGCATCCCCGCCCCGCCTGATCCTTATCAGAACGGCGGATAGTGCCGGTGCAGAGTTACTCGCGCGCTATCTGCGCCGATTCCGGCAGGGCATGATGGTGGAAGCGGTCAACGCCCTGGCCAAGAGTGGCGGCAAGTCCGAACCGCGCGACAGCACAAAACTTGCTGGTCTCGAATTTGGCCGCACAGTGATCCTAATCTCCCAGGATCCGGGTCGATACCTCGTCCCGGAAGCTTTGAACGGCGCGGATGCCGTCATTGAGGTTGGTGCGCCTAATGTCGCCGTCATCCGCAAAACCATATTTTTGGTCACCGGCAAGCGGGTCCGTGGCCTCACGGCAGCTGATCTTGAAGGCTTGGGGACTACCGATTTTACTACGGCAATCCGTCCCAAGCTCTCGCCGCAGGAATGCCTCGCGAACCTGCGCCGCGCTGTTGCTGCGCGGAGGGCGCCGCCGGACGCCAACATCGCCGTTTCCCTCAAAGACCTCGCCCTGACCAAGGTTGTTGCGGACTGGGCGCAGGACACCGTCAATCTGATGGGTAAAGTGGCCAATGGCGAGCTGGACGCTGCAGCCTTGCGTCACACTTGCCTCGAGGGCCCGCCGGGAACCGGTAAGACCACGGTTGCAGCCGCCCTCGCGGTTTCTGCCGGATGGACATTTCACAGCTCTTCTGTCGGAGCGTGGTTTGCCGAATCCGGTGGCCATCTTGGCGATGTCATCCGCGCCGCGAGAAAGTTCTTTGACGAGCTTGCTCTGAACACGGGGCCGGTTGTGGGGCTCATTGACGAGATCGATGCACTGCCGAACAGGGCGACCATGGGACGAGATGACGCCTCTTGGTGGACGCCGGTCATCAACTTCGTCCTCACCGAGATCGACCGCGTGCGCAAATCCGGTCGACCAGTGCTTCTGATCGCCGCCACCAATCATTTCGGGAAGCTAGACACTGCCCTCATCCGCCCCGGGCGCCTCGAGCGTCGCGTCAGCGTGCTGCTGCCTGACGGGGATGAGCGTCGGGCTATGTTCCGCAAGGTGTTGGGCGATCGCATTACGGCTAAAGGCATCGGCACCTTAGCGCGCCTCTCATCCGGAGCTACCCCAGCCCAAATTGAGAGTTGGTGCGCGGGTGCTTTCGCCACGGCTGCAGCTCAGAATCGCGCTCTGGCACTGAGCGACCTTATCGCGCAAATTGCACCGCCAAGTCTGCGTTCGCCGCAGATGGATCGCGCAGTGGCCCTGCACGAGGCAGGCCATGCCATGGTCGCCCATGAGCTTGGCGTGCCGGTGCTGGAAATCTCCATCATCGGCTCCGGCGGCGTGGGAGGCTGGGTTCATACCAAGCCAGATCATGCGTTGCTGACCCGCGATATGGTTGAGCGAACCGCCACGCTGATGTTGGCTGGGCGCGCAGCCGACATGGTGCTGGGTGGTGGTGCCCATGCAGGTGCGGCTAACGACCTCGAGACCGTCAACAGCTTGCTGCGTTCAGCGATGCTTGAACTCGGGCTCTATGGTTCACTGACCACACCGAGCAACACTGACCTGCGACACTATCAGGGCACCACGTTTTGGGCGCGCATCGGTGCCGAAACAGACCGACTACTAGAGCAAGCCTGCGAAATCGTAGACCGTCGCCGCGACGATATCAGCAAGCTTGTCGACGCTCTGCTGCTCGAGCGTGTGCTGACCGGCGAGCGGCTCGATGAACTTCTTCTGACCGAGATCAACGAGCCGTTCGAAACTATCGAGTATTCGAACGCCGATAGGAAAATGGAACCGTTGCTGCCCTCAGGGCGAGTTTGATCACGGACGCCGATCCAATCCACATCGTCGCCTATGACCGGATGTCTACGAAGAAGCTGTGCCTGCGTGCTCGGGCCATCGGTCCCTACCACGCGACACTCAACGCACATGGGAGCAAAGGTGCGCTCCACTCAATTACCCTCAGCATGCTCGTATGCGCCATCAGGAGGACGAGGCGCGTGCTCTGGTATTGCGCCAGGGCCAAGAGCGCGAAGCTGAACTCGCCAGGCGGCTGGGGCAGGTGATGCTTAAACTAACGCGGCGTCCGACATTTCATTTTACGGCGGATTAGGGGCCGGTTCAAGCCCTTGCATGATACGAAATGAGTGAAGCGGTTTCCGCAGGTAGAGCCAAGCTAAGGCGTCGACAAAAACATCATGTTGGTCTACGGACCAATGGGTAAGCACACAGATGGCGTTGTCCTCGGCCTTCTCAAAAAGTAGCGGCACACCGTCCCCCGGGTTCCAAATTCTTTTATCTGGCTATGACTTGAGCATATACGAATACGCACGTCACTATCTACGCCGCTGCGCCGCTTGCGGGCCCAGGTAAGACATCGGAAAGGCTCTATCGCCGATGGCGGCTTTCAAAGATCCGGCGACAAAACCTGCCTGTCTGGTTGCGGCCCCAGATCTGCCGGTTGATTAATGTCGGCTTTTGAGTGCGGCCAATCCAAAAGCCGCCTGTCGCCTGCCCACCCCATTAGAGACTCCATCTGCGTCTTCAGTGAACGGCGGCTTTCAGGAAATGGACAGAGTGTCCCGAACGACCGGAATGGGGGCGGCTGATGACGCAAAGTTAGGGAACGCACCTATTCGATGCCTCGATAAACTGCAATGATTGGTCAGAACCTGTGTCTCAGAATTAGGTTCTGACGCCGGGAAAAGCCTAGGCAGGGAGTGGCTCATGGCTTTGATACCGGCCCGCCGCGCTAGGCGCGCAATATGGATCAGGCAACTGGTCTCACCTTAATCGAGCAGATCATCATGTGGCTCGCGGTAGCCATAGACCTTGCCGCTCTACTGCCACGCATCAGCGATCCGCTGGGTCTTTGGGAATGTCCTCCTGCGCCCGTTTGCTCAATGGGCCCCTAAGCCAAGCGTAAAAGCCTCTGGCGTGGATGCGCAGGCACCGGCACATAAAGCGCACACATTATTGAAGGCGACGCTCGGCAACGAACGCGTACCTCACTTTGCATCCTTGGCTAAGTCGCAGCCGCTTTCCTAAGGAACACTCACAGCTTCTGTCGCAGGCTCAAGATGATAGCCGAGGGAGTGGGCATGGCGCTGCAGATTGGCAAGAACCCGGCCGCGGTAGTCGTTATCATACGATGCAGTTTCCGTACCCTGATAGCGCATGCCGTGATGAAGGGAGTTGTAGAACTTTTAGCGACCTTACGGGCGGTGGCTGTTACCGCCTTCTGTTCGCCAATGCGCCCGGCCAAACGCCGATAGGAATGCCCCGCAAAAAAACGGGGCATTGCCAGAACACATTTAAGTAACCATGGGGGCTGAGGCTACCGGTGGCTCGCAAATCCAATCGGCTCCGTGTTTCGTAAATCTAAACTGAATGTTGCTGCTCCGCACACGGAGCCTTGCCTTGGGCCTTATTTGGCTATGGTGGGAGGGATTATCCTAGCCAATGGGAAAGTTTGTATGTTGCGTACAGTAGTTGGGCGGCCCGATTATATGGGGGCACGCTAAGTGGCCCTTCAGTTTTTTCAGCGCGCAAAAGCGAAGCGAAATGCTATCAATGCTGATGCGATGGCGGCCCTGAACAAGTCGCAGGCTTTTATCGAGTTCGAGCTGGACGGAACCATCATTACAGCCAACGACAATTTCTTGTCGGTGATGGGGTATAAGGTGGAAGAGGTCGCTGGCCGCCATCACAGCATGTTCCTCGAGAACGATTATGCCAACTCTCCGGAATATAGAAAGTTTTGGGACAAACTGGCCGCGGGTGAGTTTCAGCGCGCGCGCTTCAAACGGCTTGGCAAGGGCGGCAAAGAAGTCTGGATTGAAGCCTCCTACAATCCGCTGATCGACGCTGACGGCAATGCCTACCGGATCATCAAAGTGGCGAGTGATGTCACCGCCCGTCACAAGGAATCTTCGGACGCGCGCGGTCAGATCAGCGCCATATCGCGCTCCCAAGCCGTTATCGAATTCGAGCTTGATGGCACTATTATCTCGGCCAATGAGAACTTCTGCAGAGCGCTGGGTTATCGGCTCGATGAAATTCGCGGCCAACATCACAGCATGTTCGTCAACCCGATCGAAGCGTCCGGAGCGCAATACATAGAGTTCTGGCGCAGTCTCAGCATGGCTGAGTTTTCGTCGAATGAATATAAGCGCATCGGCAAAGATGGCAGAGTGGTGTGGATCCAAGCATCCTACAATCCGATCTTCGATGCCAACGGGCGTCCCTACAAAGTGGTCAAATACGCAACGGACATCACCGAGCGTAAGATGGCCGTCAATGCGCTTAGTCATGCATTGAATTTGCTGGCTCAGGGACATTTGGACTGTCATATCACCGAGGCGTTTCCCGGCGAATTGGCGCAGGTTCGCACGGCGTTCAACGACACCGTGAGCCGGTTTGGCAATCTCGTACAAGAACTGCGGGGCACGACGACGGCGCTGCGGTCGGCGACTGGCGAAATCCTTGCCGGAACAAATGATTTAGCCGAGCGGACGATGCGGCAGGCCACCGCAATTGCCGACACCAGTTCGGCTATCGAGCAGCTTTCACAGGCCGTAACGGAAAATGCGCATCGTGCGGAAGCCGCCCGGGCAAATGCTAAGAATGTGTCTGACGATGCCGTCGACGCTGGCGATGTTATGGGCCAGGCGCATCAGGCCATGGAAGACGTGACGGTTCAGGCCGCGAAAATCTCCAACATCATCGGTATGATTGATGAAATCGCATTTCAGACCAATCTTTTGGCGCTCAATGCCTCTGTAGAGGCGGCGCGCGCTGGCGATGCCGGTAAGGGCTTTGCCGTTGTAGCTGTGGAAGTCCGTCGGCTCGCGCAATCGGCCTCCAGCGCCTCCAGTGACATCAAGGTCCTCATCGAGCGATCAGCAGAGGCCGTCGCGACGGGGAGTAAGCTCGTTTCGGCAGCGGCTGATCGCTTGGTTGCGATGGTTACCCGCGTTCGGGGAAGTGCCGAACTCATGGAAGAGATCGCTCGCGCCAATGGCGAGCAGGCCAGTGCCATCTCCGGCGTCAACTCAGCTGTCCGGAAGATGGATGAGATGACACAGCACAATGCAGCGCTTGTCGAGGAAACCAACGCGGCGATTGAGCAGACTGAAGGCCAGGCGAGCCGTGTCGATAGTCTCGTTGAGTTTTTCGTGGTTGGGACTGAAGCACGGGTTCATTACAAAACCTTCCCAGTGCGAAATTTAAAACCTGTAGCGAGCCGGGGAGCGCTCACTCACCGAGTCCAAACGCCGTCCTGATCTCTTGGCTTATTGGCGATGGCTCGACGCTGCGCCTTTACGCCAACCTTGCGCACTACGCGCAGTCGGATGTGCCCCGGTTGTCGGCAGGGAGTCTATCTCCGCAGCCTTGCCGACGCGGACCGCCTCGGCGCATTGTCGGTACTGTGGGCTATAGAGGTTTAGCGCTGCAGCGTTAATTACAAACTCAATTGTTCGCAACTAAGGGGCCGCCCGGCCATTGGCGGGGTGCATGCCGCGGCGTTCTGACGGGACGGCGGTGCGCAGAATGCCCCAGAGATACTTCTTCGGAGGCCCGGGCCATTGCCTCTTGATGCGTCATCGTCTGACGTAGCGGCCTGGAGCCGATTGTCGGCTCACTGTCCCAACTACGACGCTTTTAGTATCTCTGACGAACGGCAGCTTTTAAGTAGTACTACAAGGCCGCTTGACGTCTCAAATGGGGGCGGTTTCAGACGCTCTAATTTGTCGACTAGGACAGTATCTTGGATGTCAGCTTTTTGGGAGATCGCTATGTGTGCGCGAACGACCGAGAAGAGGGCGTGAAACGGACGTGGTAGTTGGTGTCTAAGGGGCAGCAGTGAATTGTCTTGCCCATGCTTTCGTCTGCCATTGTGATGGCCTAAGCTGACGGCTATCCCGCCGCAAATGGTCAGTTAGTTGGCGATGGCGCGCCGTGGAAGCTCCCGGCGTGCCATCAGGTCATGGGGGTAGCTTAGTCGGCCGTTATGCCAGCTGCAGCAACAACGTCTTTCCACTTGATGGTTTCAGCGTCGATGAAGCCCGCGAGATCAGTCGCGCTACCGCCGCCCACTGAAATCCCCATGTCGCTATACTTTTGCGCGAGGTCTGCCGACTGAAGGGCCGTGTTCGCGGCCGCGTTGAGCTTTTCGACAATGTCCGCAGGCATGTCCTTGGGGCCAACCAGCGCATACCAGGCTGTTGCCTCAAGCCCCTGTACGGTCTCGGCAATCGCAGGAATGTCTGGAGCTGATGGGTCGCGTTGTTTGCCAGATGTGCCGAGTGCCTTCAGGGCGCCGCTGGTGATCTGTGCGAGCTGACCTGGGAGGCCATCAACGCCCAGTTGCATGTGACCGGCAATCAGATCGGTGGTCGCTGGAGCGCCGCCTTGGTATGGGACTGCAACAAGATCGATACCGGCCGTATATTCGAGCAGTTCCATGGCCAGATGGCCGGAAGTGCCGATGCCTGGTGTGGTGTATTGAATTTCACCTGGCTTAGCTTTGGCGAGCTCGATGAGATCAGCGATGCTGTTGGCTTCAAAGTCAGGATTGGCGACGATCACTGCTGTCGCGGTTGCGGCTAGGGCGATTGGCGTGAAATCTGTCGCGCTGTCATAGGACAGGTCTGGCATGGTGAATTCGTTGACGACCTGGGTCCCAACGGTGCCAAACAAGAGCGAATAGCCGTCTGCTGTAGATTGTGCGACGTTGGCCGCGCCAATGGTCCCGCCAGCGCCCCCAATGTTTTCGACGACGATCTGTTGGCCGAGGTCTTTGCTCATCGCGTCCGCGAGGAGGCGTGCCATGATGTCAGTTTGACCGCCTGCAGCAAAAGGAACCACCAAACGGATCGTTTCAGCTGGGAAGTTTTCTTGAGCAAAGGCTGAGCTAGACAGAGCGGCAAGAGCGATGCCGACTAGAATGGTGGATTTGGAAAACATTTGGACTCCTCGTTAGTCTATTGTGACGCCGCTTCGAGTTACGATCGTGGCGGCGCGGGAAATTTCGGTGTTTGTAAATTCTGCAAGTTCGTCCGGCCCGCCTGGTATGGCGATGGAGCCGCCTTGGGCGAGCTGCTCGGCGATCTCGGGATCTTCTAAGGCGGAGAGAAACGCGGATGAAAGGGTGCTCACGGTGTCTGGCGGAATGCCGTCCGGGCCGTAGACAGCGAACCAAGATGACATGACGAAATCATCAAAATTGGATTCGATCATCGTGGGGGTGTTGGGGAGCCAAGCAACGCGCTCGGGGGAAGTACTCGCCAGCAGCTTGAGGGCATTCGAGTCGATATGCCCTTTGAGCGGCAGATAGGGGTAAAACATGAAGTCGACTGTGCCTGCGAGTAGGGCAGTGATCGCCTCGCTGCCATTATAGGGCACGTGGGTAATTGGCGTTTCGGCAAAAAGAGCAAAGAGCTCGCCCGAGAGATGCGCCCCCGTTCCGAGGCCTGTAGAGGCAAAAGCGAGTTCGTCTGCTTTCACTGAGGCAAGTGCTTTTAGCTCAGTCGCGGTATCTGCCTGCACTGAAGGGTGAATCACCAAAACCTGTGGTTGCATGACCAAGCGTGCAATTGGCGAAAAGTCTGCCACTGGGTCGTATGGCAAGTCAGGGTAGAGGCTGACATTGGTAGCATGTGTTTGGTTTGCAGCGAAAACGAGTGTGTAACCATCCGCATCTGCGTGTGCTACGGCCTCCGTCCCTATGACCCCCCCAGCGCCTGGCCGATTTTCAATAATGATCGCTTGGCCGAGTGTTTGAGCGGCTTTTTCGCCGATCAGGCGTGCCAAAACATCGGTGGTGCTGCCTGCGCCGTAAGGGACCACCAGCGTAATTGGTTTCGATGGAAACTGCGCTGTGGCTGGCAATGCGGTCAATAGAACAGCCAGCGCTCCTCCGAGCATAGCGGGTCTTGGCATCGAACTAATCCTCCTTCAGATCGTGACCTAGATAACGATGCCTAGATGATGACGCGATTTGGTGGCTGTCAAGAGGGGGAGGGGGTGTGGAATGGCAGTCTGTGAGAAAAGGCTGCTGTTTTCCATACATGTTTGCACCGATGTTTTTTAAAAAACCTTAATTCTTATAGATGGTTGGGGAGGTTGGCGTGTTTCGGTTGGTGAGATTTTGCTTTTTGTGCGCTTGACAGAGAGAGCTTCAAGGCGGAAAGATATCGTTATCTTAATTGCGTTTTCTGGTTTGGGAGTTCTTCATGTCTTTGTCGGCGGGCTTTGGTGGTAAGGCGTTGAATATGCAAGGCCTCTATCCGGCTACTGTAACGCCATTCCTGCCAAACGGGCAGATTGACGTTGAGGCATTGCGTGCGCATTTGGCTCGTACATATGCTGCAAAGGGTGTGAAAGGTGTCGTTGTGAATAGTGGCATTGGTGAGCTCTTGCAGCTGCAGCCAGAGGAAATGCTGCTCTCAATTGAAGTTGCGATGAGCGTTCGTGCGGAAGGCCAGCTTGTTATAGCTGGTGTCGAGGGGCACAATCCTGACAAGCTAATTGCGGCGGCAAAGCAAGCCCGTGACGCTGGTGCTGATGCGCTATTGGTGTTGCCGCCGTTCGATCGCCGCGCCTACCGTCGCCTGAATAAAGATGTTGCTTCGGTGCGTGCTGTTTTTGAGCGCTTGGACAAGGAAGTGGCCTTGCCAATGGTTGTGTTCCAGTATCCTGAGTCCTCTGGTAGCGCCTACAGCTTGGAGGCTCTGCTGGCGATCTCCGATTTGCCAAATGTTGTAGCGATCAAGACTGCGACCGAAGGGGACGTTCAGACCTATGTCGAGATGTGGGATCTGTTGAAAGATAAGATGGCCGTCCTGGTCGGCGTCGACTCTCCTCCCTTGATTGAGATGCTCCGCTATGGCTCGCACGGCGCGTTGATTGGTATTAGCGCCATATCTACTGAAAGCTGGGGCCAATTGTTGGAGTTAGTTGAGGCTGGCGATACTGCCCAAGCAGATGCTCTTTATGGAAAAGTTTGCTTGCCGTTGATGGACGCGGTGTTCCAGAACCAGAAGCCAACAACTTTAATGAACGAAGCTGCGGCAACCAAGGAAGCGCTATTCCAGATGGGCGAAATACCCCGTGCCAATGCTCGTTTTCCTGCAGTGCATCCGAGCGAAGAACAGCGGGGCAAGATCCGTGTAGCGCTCACAGACGCCGGTCTTATCTGAGCTGACATGACCCACGATCACACTTCGACCAAAAACTCTGTGGCCGCCGCGTACGACGTTGTCGTTGTCGGTGCTGGTGGTGCAGGCTTGGCAGCGGCGATTTCTGCTGCTGAGCTAGGCGCTTCAGTTGCTTTGCTTGAGCGTCTTCCCGGCGCTCTGGGTACGACCTCTAAGTCCGTCGGCTCTTTTGCTGCCGCAAATACGCGCGTACAGCAGAAAGCCGGTGTGGTTGATCAGGCTGCTGAATTTGCTGAGGATATGGCTCTAGCGCATCCAAAGGCCGTCAATGCCCCTGAGCTACGGGCCATGTACGCCGAGCGTTCTGGCGAAGTGGTTGATTGGCTAGAAGATATGGGTGTCGCATTTGTGGGGCCATATCCGGAGCCACCTAATCGGGTACCACGCATGCACAATGCTGTGCCAAACGGTAAAGCGTATGTGCAAACCATGGTGGCGAGAGCCAAGCAGCTTCCTATCGACATTCTATTTGGCGCGAGTGTCTCCAGGCTGACCTGCAACGACAACAAAGTGTCTGGCGTGAGCTATGTGCACAACGGGCAGACCCGCATGCTGCGGGCGCGTGCAGTTGTCATGGCGGCCGGGGATTACAGTGGTAGCCCAGAGATGCGCGAACGGTATTTGCCTGCGGCTGGCGCTGCCGCAGTGCCAATTAATCCAAATAGCTTGGGTCTAGGTCATCTGGCGCTAGAAGAAATTGGCGCTGATTTTAAGCAAATGGATATGGCCTTTGGCCCGCAGTTGCGCTTCTCAGCACCCCAGAAGGATAGCTGGATTAACCAGCTTCCATCGTGGCGTTGGTTCCGCAAGCTCGCCTCTAAAATTGTTAGTTTGGCCCCGCGCTGGGCAATTGCACCGATTGTCCGCGAGCTCTTAGTCTCGAACATGTCGCCCGTGCCGGCCATGTTTGAACAAGGGGCTCACCTCATCGACCTTCAAGGCAATGATCTGGGCCACGAGGCAAATGCTGTTGAGCAGCTTGCCTTGAGCCCACAAGCGACGGGCTATGTTCTGGGTAGCGCGGAATTGGCGCGAAAGTTCAACGCATTCCCCAATTATGTCTCGACTGCGCCAGGTATCGCTTTTGCCTATTTCAAGGATTATGAGGCCGGACGACCGGATTTGGTCCACCGTGCAGACAACCTTGAACTCCTCTCAAAAAAGCTTGGGCTCCCGCCAGAACTAATGTCTGAGCGATACCCTGAGCTGAAAGGGAAGGCGGTTTTCGCGCTTGGCCCCGTTCAGGCCATGCTCACCGTCACCGAAGGTGGGGCTGCGATTGATCCTGCGTGCCGTGTCCTGCGACATGACAAGACAGCTTTTTCTGGCCTCTACGCTGCCGGTGGAAATGGGCAGGGAGGGCTAGTTCTCAAAGGGCATGGTTTGCATATCGGTTGGGCGATCACCTCTGGGCGAGTGGCCGGCCAAAATGCTGCCGCATACGCCAAGACTGCGACTTAAGAGGCCAGGCTGATGTATTCTGCACCGCCAGTCATCGAGACTGAAGTTCATGCACGCTTGCCGGATAATCTCCGGCTCTTGGGAGAGCGCTCCAATTGGATCGACTCCCGGGATGGCAAGCCCATGCATTCGTTTCTTGAGGGGCCTTCATTTGACCGCGATGGTAATTTTTACTGCGTGGACATCCCGTTTGGCCGCATCTTCAAGGTAACCCCAAACGGTGATTGGTCGGTGTTCGCTCGGTACGATGGCGAACCTAACGGCCTTAAAATCCATCAGGATGGCCGTATCTTCGTTGCAGACAACAAGCTTGGGCTTTTGCAGTTTGATCCAGTCACTGCTGACTACCTAGTCGTTCATGACCGCCCTATGTTCGAGCGTTTCCGAGGGCTGAACGACCTCGTTTTCGCAGCCAATGGCGATATCTACTTTACCGACATTGGGCACAGCGATCTGCTGCGTCCCGATGGGCGCGTATTCCGCCTGCGCTACGATGGGCAACTGGACTTGGTTGTTGAAGGTATCGCTGGCCCTAATGGTCTCGTTCTGAATAAGGATGAAACCATTCTCTATGTTGCGGCAACGCGCTGGAACCAAGTGATCAGCATTCCTCTCCGTAGTAATTATGCAGGAGTGGGCAAAGTAGGCGTTTTCGTTCAGCTTCTTGGGGGGCCGGTGGGCCCCGATGGTATGGCGATGGACGAAGACGGCAATCTGGCAGTTGTTGCCGCTGGGTCGGGTACCGTTTGGGTGTTCAACCCTATGGGAGAACCCATTTATCGCATTCGCTCCTGTGCTGGTCGGCGAACAACCAACCTAGCTTATGGCGGTGTAGGCAATAAGACCCTCTACATTACCGAGGCTGAGCAAGGCGTCATACTCAAGGCCGAAATGCCAACAGCTGGTCGGCTGATGTATTCACACCGTACGGTGACGCAATGACGATTAAAAAGGATGTGTTGGCCGGCCTGGTGTTCATGGCGATAGCCGTGACCTTCATTGCTCTTTCCGCATCTTCGCTCAAGTTTGGATCGGCGACGCGGATGGGCCCCGGCATGTTCCCCACTTTGGTGGCAGGGTGTCTAGGTGTTCTGGGGCTGGTGATTTTTGTCCTCGGCGTAGTTCGTGATGGCGCTAACCTAGGCAAGCTTCCGTGGCGTGGTTTGATCGCGATTATGGCGACGCCAATAGTCTTTGGTCTGACCGTTCGCGGCCTAGGCCTGATTGGCAGCCTGTTGCTCACGATCGTGGTTGCTGGTCTGGCCAGCCCTCAGTTGGGGCTAAAGAAAATTGCGACGATTGCCGTTGTGCTAACGGCGTTTTGCGTTGGGGTATTCCACTACGGGCTTGGTGTCAGCATTCCGCTGGTTGGTGCGTGGCTGCGGTTTTAGGAGGAGGCACTGTGGAATTAATTTCAAATCTATCGCTCGGCATGTCCGTAGCGCTTGATCCCAATAATCTGA
Source organism: Devosia sp. MC532 (assembly GCF_016461625.1). Taxonomy (NCBI): domain Bacteria; kingdom Pseudomonadati; phylum Pseudomonadota; class Alphaproteobacteria; order Hyphomicrobiales; family Devosiaceae; genus Devosia; species Devosia sp. MC532. Next base: position 251,869 of record NZ_JAEMNZ010000006.1, read on the forward strand.
TTTATTGCTTTATCGGCGCTCTACTTGGAACCCTTGTTGGGATCTTGCCTGGTGTTGGCCCGACCGCAACCATCGCTATGTTGCTCCCGCTGACCTTCGCGCTGGGACCTGAGACGGCGATAATCATGCTTGCGGGTATCTATTACGGCGCCCAGTATGGTGGGTCGACAACGGCTATTCTACTGAACCTGCCCGGTGAAAGCTCGTCGGCTGTAACGGCAATTGACGGCTATCAAATGGCCAAGAAGGGCCGCGCCGGTGTGGCGCTGTCGCTCGCCGCCATTGGCTCATTCTTTGCCGGTACAGTTACCACCTTTGTCATTGCGGCATTTGCCGCGCCCCTCACAATGCTGGCGCTCCAATTTGGACCGCACGAATATTTCTCGCTGATTTTATTCGGCCTGATCGCGTCGATCGCTCTGGCGCATGGTTCATTCGTCAAAGCCTTGGCCATGATCTTTCTTGGGCTGCTGCTCGGGACTGTTGGCACGGATCTCTACACCGGGGCGCAGCGGTTTACGTTCCGCATTCCAGAAATGTCAGACGGAATTGATTTCGTCGCTGCCGCGGTTGGACTGTTTGGCGTAGCTGAGATCGTCCGCAATCTCGAAGGTGATGTCGACCGCAAGGGGACAGTGAACCGCATTACGACTTTGCTCCCGACACGCGATGACATCAAAAAGGCCGTCATGCCTATCCTTCGCGGTACTGGCCTGGGTGCGGTTCTTGGGATTCTGCCAGGCGGTGGAGCACTGCTGGCGTCCTTCGCCTCCTATGCGGTGGAAAAGAAGCTTTCGAAGAACCCAGAAGAGTTCGGTCACGGTGCGGTGGCCGGTGTGAGCGGTCCGGAAAGTGCCAATAATGCTGGGGCACAGTCTTCTTTCATACCCATGCTGACGTTGGGCATTCCGTCCAATGCCGTCATGGCGCTCATCGTTGGCGCCATGATTATTCAGGGCATTGTTCCAGGGCCAACGGTGATGACTAATCAGCCAAGTCTGTTTTGGGGCATTATTGCGTCGATGTGGATCGGCAATTTGATGCTGCTGGTGTTGAACCTGCCTTTGGTTGGCCTTTGGGTGCAGCTTCTGAAAGTGCCGTATTCAGTGCTGTTCCCCGCCATCATCGTTTTTTCTGCGATCGGCGTGTATTCGGTATCCTCCAATAGCTTTGCGGTCTACACCATCACAGCATTCGGGCTTCTGGGTTATATCCTTGCGAAACTAGAGTGTGAGCCGGCGCCACTGTTGCTCGGTTTCGTTCTAGGGCCAATGCTCGAAGAGCATCTCCGACGAGCAATGATCGTCGGCCGGGGTGACGCTGCTATTTTCTTGCAGCGTCCGATCAGTGCTGTGTTGATTGGTCTGTCGGTTGCTCTACTCTTTGCTATGGTGCTGCCGTTTATTCGGAAAAAGCGCGAAGACGTGTTTATTGAGGATTGATAGTGAGCGCTAAAAAGCAATCAGGAAACGCCCCGACCCTAGCTGATGTTGCTCGTGCAGCCGGCGTGTCGGTCAGCACAGCTGCCCGCGTGTTGCGCGGCGATAGCTATCCGGTTGATCCTGCACTGGCTGAGGCCGTTAAGGCCTCGGCGAGTGAGCTGCGCTATGTCCGAAATATTCATGCGCGCAATTTGCGGGGAGGGGCCAGCACAATGATGGGCCTCATCGTCGGCGATATGCTCGATCCTTATTACGGAGAGATTGCTGAAGCGGTGACACTCCAGGCCGAAACAAGGCATGGCCTGTCGGCGATCGTCTGCAATATGCAGCGTGATGCCCAGCTCGAACTCAAATACTGCGCTCAGCTGTGGGAGCATAGGGTCGGCGGCATCATCCTTGCTGGCGGCGGTTTCGATCAATGGTCGCACTTTGACAAACTGGCCGATCTTGTCCGGCGGATGCAGGACGCTGGCGTGGTTGTAGCCTCGCTGACACCACGTGGCCTCGACGTGCCGACATTCAGTGTCGATCACGAAAGCCTCGGCCAAGTTATGGCGAAAACGCTTACCGATCGTGGGCATCGGCGCGTCGGTATTTTGCTGGGTTCGTCGCATAGTGAAGCCACCCAACAGCGCTTGCGTGGTGCCATGCAACATCTAGCGAAATCTGGCGCTGGGTTCATCATCGAACATGCCGAATATAATGCCCAGGCTGGGGCTAATTCGATCGATCGTTTGCTGCGTGCGCACCCTGATTTAACAGGGGTTTTAGTTGGCTCGAGTGCTATGGCCATGGGCGTTTTGGCGCGTTTGGTGGAGCTAGGCATATCGGTGCCGAATGACTTCTCAGTCGTCTGCGCGGGCAAGACGATGATGACAAGTTGGAGCAGCCCCAAGCTGACAACGGTGGATCTATCACTTGCCGCGACCGGCCGTGCTGCTACCGATTTTATCGCTAGCCGCATTCAGGGTGGAGAGCCTTTGCTGCCGGCGGAACCATTGCCTCTGACCCTATTTGAGGGCGAGTCTGTCACTCAACCACGTGAAGGTCTATTGAAGCTCTAGATTTGATAGAGCTTTTCTAACCTATTGTTATTTAAAAAAGATATCGTTGTCTTGGAGCTGTAGATGTCTGAACTCTCGCCCATCGGCCTTAGCGCAAAAACAAGCGGTCTGTATCCCCCTCGCAGCATTGCCATTGTTGGGGCCTCTCGGCTCGTTGGCGGGAGCTATTACGGTGCACGTCTGTTCAACAACGTCATCAATGCAGGCCCAGAAGCGACAGTTTATCCCGTCAATCCGAGGTTGGCGGGCGAAGATATTGATGGCCACAAGGTCTATGCCGGTCTGGCCGATCTGCCAGAAGTGCCAGAAATGGTGGTGATGACCACGCCGATCTCGACCATTTTGCCACTGTTGGAAGAAGCTGCTGCGCTCGGGACGCGCATTGGCGTTGTCATCAGCGCTCATAAGGGTTCGGCGGAAGAACAGAGGGCTTTTGATCAATCCGTAGGTGAACTGTCGGCCCGAACAGGCATGCAGATCATTGGTCCTAACTCGATGGGTATTATGAATGCTCATGCGGGGATAAATGCCAGCTTCACCTCAGCAACGCATGGTGTCGGGCTTAACAAAGGTCCAGTGGCGGCGGTTGCGCAGTCCGGCGCAGCGATCGCTTATCTGTTGCAGGTCTTCCGTGGCACTGCCATGGGCTATTCGTGGTTGATCAGCACCGGCAACGAAGCTGCTGCATCGCTCGAAACCCTGCTTGACGATGTGATCGCTGACGAGAAGACAGAAGTCGTCATGTTGTTTGTCGAAGGCGTGACCAATGGAAAGCAGTTCCGCCGCGCAGCGTTGAAAGCGCAGCTCGCAGGCAAAGCATTGCTTATGCTCAATTCTGGAACGTCTGAAGCCGGACGTGAGGCGGTGCAATCGCACACAGGTCGTATTGCCGGCACCCCAGAGATGCTACAGGCTTTGGCGCGTGAAGCCCATATTGTAGCCTCAAAGTCCTACGCCGATTTCTTTGATGCCGCTAAGGCACTAACGTTCCAGAGCTTAAAGCGTAAGGCCATGGCTCACGGCCGCCGGGCCGTTATTGTGACCACCTCTGGTGGCGCAGGTACTGTCACCAGCGACCAGTTGAGTGCCCTGGGCTGGACCTTGCCAGCGCTTCCGCCAGCGATTGAGGCGCGTTTGGCCGAAATTGCCAAGCAGGCCCATGTCAGCAACCCCGTCGATATCACGGGCGCGTTTGCCGATAAAACCATGTTGCCGCGCATTCTCGATGTGCTCAATGACTTTGATGATGTGGACGCGATCTTCGTCGTCACCGGCGCTGGTGGCACCTTGGCAGAAGGTGTCGCCGAAGAGATAAAGGGCGCTGCTGACGCTTTGCGTCCTGAAGTCTATGTTGCCTGGGTTGGTTTGACGCCAGCAGTTGAGGCGGTGTTCGACGGTTCTGCAGCCACGGCATTCCCCGATCCTCTGCGTGCAGTTGCAGCAGCAGAAGCCAGCGCAGTTTTCCGTGTTGGTCAGTCTCAAAAGACTGTCGCTGTCGAGAGCTTGGCTCTGCTGGAAAATAAAACCGCACCAAAACTTGGTCGCGTTGGTACGTGGACTGCGGCGGAGACCATTGCTGATTTGAGCGCATTAGGTGCAGCGGCAGCTCCATCCGTGCGTGTTGATGGGTCGAACCAACAGCAGGTTTTGGCCGTTGCTCACGACATTGGCTATCCGGTCGTTGTGAAGATCGATGCGGAAGATCTCAGCCACAAGTCAGACGCCGACGGTGTCCGTCTTAACATTAAGAGTGACGAACAGATCAGTGCGGTTCTGACCGATTTCGCCGGCATTCGTACAACGATGAACATTGAAGATCCGGGGGTCCTGATCCAGGCGATGCTCAAGGGTACTGAAGTGCTCGTCGGAATTAAGCACGACGACGCCTTCGGGCACTTACTCGTCCTTGGCCTCGGGGGCATTCATGCCGAGTTGCACGCCGATAGTGCAGTCTCGCTGCTACTGCCTGCTTCACGCGCTGATATTGCTAATCTCGTGGCACGCCAGCCCAAGCTTGTCGCCCTTTTGAGCGGATATCGCGGCGCTCCAGCGGGTAATACCGAGGCGCTCATCGATACTATTGCGGTCATCGCTAATTGGGCGGATCGCTTGGGGGCAAGCCTCAAAGAAGCAGATTTCAATCCGGTCATTGTCAATGAGAAGGGTGCCTATCTGGTTGACGGTCGCGCCTTTGTCACAGCTCAAGAGGAGATGAACTAATGTCCTTTGCGCTTGTTTCAGGTGTTGGAAACACCAAATATTCCCGCAAGCATGAGCGGCCCGCTGAGATGCTCGCCATCGAGGCGATCACCAAGGCCGCAGCCGACGCTGGCATTGCACCAAGTGAGATCGACGGTTTCATCGCCTATCCGGGACATCTTGCTGATGACTTCTTTGTCATAAACTTCGAACCCCAACGAATGGGGTTTAGAGCGACGATTGATCTCGGTGGTGCGAGTGCCGTCTCGGGGTTGCGCACTGCAGCCATGGCAGTCGAAAGTGGCGCAGCAAAACACGTGCTGTTGCTGCGCGCTATTAAGGGAAGTTCGGGCCTGCGGAAGGCAGATCGACCATCGTTTCTGCCCGGCCGCCGCTATCGTCAACACTTGGAATTCACACAAGGTTGGAACACCCCAGCGCAGCGCTATGCCTTGCTGTGCCGACGCTACCAGGAAGAGTACGGGCTGAAGCGTGAGACACTCGGCGAGATTGCTTTGGCAATGCGCTTCCACGCCAATATGAACCCCGACGCCCAGATGCATGAGCGCACGATGACCATGGAGGACTATCTCGACTCCCGGCCGATAGCTGAGCCTTATCATTTGTTCGATTGCTCGCAAGAAACGGATGGTGCTTGCGCGGTGATCGTGTCGCGTTCCGATACGCAAAACGGTCGTGGCGTTCGAATTCTTGCTGTTGCTGAAGGCATTGGCGCATCCGCGATGGACATCACCAATCGCGACCCATTCCTGAGCACCGGCCTGTCCGTTGCTGCAGGGGAAGTCTGGCAAGCCACCGGACTAGGACCCAGGGATATGGATGCCGCCATGATCTACGACTGCTTCACGTTCGAGGTGCTCCACCAGCTTGAAGAGGCAGGTTTTGCGGAACATGGAGAGGGAGCGGCTCTTGTTGCAGATGGCAATATTCGGCTCGGCGGAAAGCTACCGGTTAACACTCATGGGGGGCTACTCTCAGAGGCCCACATGGCAGGGTTGAACCATGTCGTGGAAGCCGTGCGCCAATTGCGTGGAGAGTGTGGAGCTCGCCAAGTATCTGGCGCCAAGCATATCGCTGTGAGTGGCTGGGGTAATTTGGGCGATAGTTCTTTCGCTGTATTGGAGAGCGCCAATGTCTGACTTGCTCAACCACATTGTGGTCCCTGATCTGAACGATCCACTGTTTGTGCCATTCTGGGCGGGGATGAAGGCACGTGAACTGCGCCTGCAGTATTGCCCGGCGTCTGCCAAGACTTATTGGCCGCCACGTCACCGCTGCGCCATTTCTGGTTCAACAGAGTTCGAGTGGCGTCCGATCTCGACGTCTGGCACGATTTTCTCTTTTGTTACGGTAGGTAAGTCGATGATCAAGGGGTTTGAAGCCCCTTATGAAATATGCCTGATCGACTTAGCAGATGCCCCCGGCGTTCGTGTTGTCGGTGTGCTCGACACAGCACACGAGGCATCGATTGGCGCGAAGGTCACAGGCTATTTCGTTGAAGCAGGCGAGAACCAAGAGATAACGCTGCTTCGTTGGCGGGTTGCCGCTTAGAGGCTCGAGCCTTTTGCACAAAGCCTTGCATCTGCCGGTCCGAGGATCGGCAGATGCCAGAGCCGCTCGCGGTGTCAGCTGCCTGCGCTTCACCAGCATTGTTTTCAATAGCGCCGTCAAGTGTGTTGGCCTGCCGTGACTTCAAGGATAGTTTACGGTCATAATTTGCGACGGGCTTTGACAGGCCTTGGGCAGTGCCAAAACGCTAGCGACGCTGGCGATCCAACGTTAAATGCTCTGCCGCTATTGTGTCCGCTTTTGGTAGATCGCGCTAAGCGCGCGAATGGCCGGAATGGGGGGGTGGGTTCAACTGATCGTGGCAACACCTGTAGTCTGAGAGGATGATGGGGGTGTCGCATGGTGACGTCACGGGTTTGGTTTACCGCTGAACAGAAGATAGAGCTCTGGGAGCGATGGAGGCAGGGTCAGAGTATTTCTTCGATTTCGCGAGCATTGGATCGTAGGACCAAAGGCGGTGTTCAGCGGATTGTCGTTGTCCATGGTGGCATTGCTCCGTCACCACGACGTAGAGCTGCTTGCACGCTCGAGCTGGGGGAACGCGAAGAGATATCCCGCGGGATTGCGGCAGGTCTTGCCATCCGTGCGATTGCACGAAGTCTAGGGCGGTCGCCATCAACGATAAGTCGTGAGATCGCTCGAAATGGTGGAGCACGCACCTATCGTGCCACTCATGCTGACAAGCAAGCTTGGGAACGAGCACTACGACCGAAGCTATGTCGCCTGGCCCGCTTTGAAGAGCTACGATGGCTGGTGGCGCAGAAGTTGGCGCTTCAATGGTCGCCGGAGCAGGTAGCGGGATGGCTGAGGCGAGAATACCCGGGCGATCCAAGTATGCGAATATCTCATGAAGCGATCTATCGCAGTCTGTTCATTCAGTCCCGTGGGGTGTTCAAGAAGGAACTGACAGCACATCTGCGCACCAGACGGCAAATGCGTCTCCCCAAAGGAGCTCAGAGCCGAATGGGGCAAGGCCAGATCATTGATATGATCTCCATTCGCGAGCGACCTGCCGAGGCCGAGGATCGCGCCATCCCCGGTCATTGGGAGGGCGATCTGCTCGCCGGTGCAAAAGACACCAACATCGTCACCCTCGTCGAGCGACACAGCCGATTTACGATGCTTGTGAAGTTGGCGAAAAGGGACTCGGCGACCGTCGTGGGAGCTCTCGCCGACAGGATCAGTACATTGCCCGAAGAGTTGCGGCGCTCGTTAACATGGGATCAGGGCAAGGAGATGGCTCGCCACAAGAGCTTCACCATCGCCACCGACCTGAAGGTCTATTTCTGCGATCCGCGTAGTCCCTGGCAGCTCGGCAGCAACGAAAACACGAACGGACTGCTCAGGCAGTACTTCTCCAGAGCAACAAACTTCACCCAAGTCACGCAAGACCAACTCGACGCGGTCGCTCTGCGGCTCAACCAGAGACCGCGTAAAACACTAGACTTCGAGACGCCAGCCGATAGGCTGCAGAGGGTGTTGCAGTGACCCGTTGAACACACCGGGCGGTTGACGTCGTTAGGGCAGGGAACACCCATCATCGATGCCGCGATGCCGCGATGCCGCGATGCCGCGATGCCGCGATGCCGCGATGCCGCGATGCCGCGATGCCGCGATGCCGCGATGCCGCGACATCTGAGTTCGATATTGAGAGTAATTGGTCTGTTTTTGGGATCTGTCGGCAGCTTAACTAACGTCCAATATGGGCGCATTCCAGATGGGCAGCTCTCGGGGCGAGGCTGTGTGAAAACTCGTTGAAGTTGGTCTCGCACGTCGTTTGTGACAGCGCGTTTTGGCTCTCTTCATCCCTTTAGTGCTTTGAGGATGGCAGTCACACCGGCGACAGCGATGGCGCGCTTGAGATTGTAGGCCAGGATGGTCAAGCTGGCCTCAGTTGCGACGTTCTTTAGGCCCCGCGTTCGGAAGTGGGTGGCACCCATCCAGCCTTTTATAGTGCCGAAGACGTGCTCGACTGTGCAACGCCGAACCGCCATTG